>CAYGUQ010000610.1:0-2500 GCA_964352995.1 uncultured Rhodobacterales bacterium | reverse complement strand
GATCTGCGCCTGTCGATATAGCGGCTGGTGATCGGCGTATTTGCTGACCAGCACACTTGCTGAGCGGTCCGGGCTTGCCCGGACGAAACAGCCCAGTGGGCTGTTTGGTGCGATGCAAGGCCCGGAGGGCGCCAGCAGCGCCTCGGTCGGCAGCGCGCCCTCGATGAGATGCGCCGGCGCCGGAGCCTGTACGACCTTCTCCGAGCAGCGTCGGCAGGCGTAGCGCGGCCGCACGGTGACGACGACGCGCAACTGCGCCGGGACGACGTCGAGCCGCTCGGTGCGGTCCTCGCCGATGCGCGCCATCGCCCCGCAGCCGCATGGGCAGTCGGTGCTGGCCGGCTCGACCACGCGCTCGATCCGCGGCAGGTGCGCGGGCAGCGCGCCGAGATTGCGCTTGACCGTCTCGGTCTTCGAGCGCGACGCTTTGGGCGTCGCGTCGGCAGGCGGCTTGGCCGCTTCGGCCTCGGCGACGGCCGCCTCGCTCGCCATTGTCCTCGAACCAGTGGCGGACATGGCTCGCCCTCGAACGCCAGCTGCCGCTCGTCGGCCGTCAGCTTCTCGGACGACTTGCCGTAGAGCGCGCGCCGGAACTCCTTCACCAGATGCTCCAGCCGCGCGTTGAGCTCGGTCAGCATGGCGATCTGAGCCTGCTGGGCTTCGACCACCGCGCGGACGTCCGGCGGCAGGGCGGCGAGGTCTATCTTCAGCAGCGGGCTCATCGACGCGCAGATTATCGCCTGCGCTCAGGTTTGAGGCGCCCCCATGCGCGCCCCGAGTCACTCCGTCGCAGCCGGCGGCCGCACGCGGCGCGGACCATGGACCCGGCGCCAGTCCAGCCCGTCGAACAGCGCCTCGAACTGCGCGCGGGATAGCCGCATCACGCCGTCCCGGACAGCCGGCCAGGCGAACTTGCCGTCCTCCAGCCGCTTGTAGGTCAGCACCAGGCCGCTGCCGTCCCAGACCAAGACCTTGACCCGGTCGCCGCGCTTCGAGCGGAAGACGATGATCAGCCCCAGGGCCAGCATCCCGCCGAACACCTCCATCAGGATCGCCGAGCCGGTCGGCCCGAAGCGCCGGCCATGGTGCACCACCTCGCTCTCGCGCAGCAGATAGAAGAAGAGCGGCGCCTGCGCGGTGAGAGCGCTGGCGCGGTCGGCCTGTTCGACGCGCCACCAGGCGGGCGAAGCGCGCAGCGCGAGGTCGGCCGGCGTGATCGGGTAGCCGGCCGCGATCAGCGCATCGGTCGCGTCCTGTCCGCTCGGCAGGCCGAGGGCCGAGCCGCGCAGCAGGTTGCGGAACGCCAGCGCCCGATCGAGCGGGTTGTTGCTCGGCACGACGGGCAGGTTCTGCAGCTCGTCGGCCAGCAGCGGATCGATCGCCTTGCACATGGGGTCGCCGGAGCATGATCGAGTGATGTCGCGGCATATAAGTAATTGATTTCATTTGAGGTGGATTTTGCCTGATTTTCGGCAAGCCACTGATGTATTAAGAAAATCAGCGTCCTTTACTCCATCAACCGTTCGCGGATGCCGGCGCGGCGCCATTCGCGGCGCGGAGCGCGGGCTCGGCGTTGAAGAAGAAGCGGCCGCGCAGGTTGATGTGCGCGAAGCCGATGGGCGCGATCCGCGCGAGATGCTCAGGCGCAGCGTTGGCGGCTCCGCTGCGGATCGCGTCGTTCATTCGGCGGGCGTTCCAGCAGATCACGATGTTGGCCAGCAGCCACAGCGCGTCGGAGATCGCGGCGAGCTGTTCGGGCGTACGCCCGCGCTTCGGGGCGAGACTGCCGCCACGGATGGCGCGCTGCAGGACGTGGACGGCTTCGCAGCGGTTGAGCAACCGGTTGATCTCGGCGCGCAGCGACGCCTCTGCGATGTAGTCGCACAGAAACTGCGTCCTCAACAGCTTCCCGAGCGCGTCGCCGGCGCAGTGGACGGGGTCACCGGCCGCGGCGGCGCCGTTGCGGTCCAGCGCCCAGACGGCCGAGCACCAGCCAGCCTTCGCTGAAGCCGCCGGGAGTGGGCAAAAGCTGTGGGCGGGAATCGGAGTAGGCTGGGCTCCCGGCGGGAGAGGGAGCTTGGCATGGATGTGCGGATATCAATCGAGACGGTCTTCGAGGACGGCGAGGTCCGGCCGCATTTACTCGGCCGCCTCTCGCGCCCCTGCCAGATGACCGGTCCGAAGCGTTCGGGCTGATGCTTTAGGATGCCAAGGCGATTTTGGAGTGTCTTCAGCGCGCGATCATCGACGATCAGGTCGAGGAGGTCGCCAAGGCGAGCCGGCCTTGTCCCGACTGCGGCTGCGTACGCCCTATTCACGACTCTCGTCCCCGCACGCTCGATACGCTGTTCGGGCGGCTTCGCGTCCGGGCGCCGCGCATCCGGCTCTGCGATTGCTGGGACAGGACGACCGGCGGTCATGCCCGGTGCGTTTCTCCCCTTTCGGGACTCCGTTGTGCAAATCACGGCTGGGCCGGATTTCCCCTTTCCCCGGACGGACT
>CAYGUQ010000609.1:0-2503 GCA_964352995.1 uncultured Rhodobacterales bacterium | reverse complement strand
GCCCTTCTCGAGCGCCATCGTCGAGGGCGGCAGCGCGGGTTCCGCGGGCGCGGCGTAGGCGGGGTTGCCGGACGCCTCGGCCTTCATGGCGGAGAGCCCGGCCGCGGTGGCGGCGGCGCCGGCGGCGATCAGGTCGCGCCGGGTGGGTCGGCTGGTCGGCTCGGGTCGGTCGGGGTGGTGGTGGGCGCAGGTCGCCATCGGTCGGTCCTCCTGTCCTTGGCTGCGGCATTGGATAAACCGATCTGTTTATCCTGAGTCCGATATGAACCGATCTGTTTACATACGCAAGGCCAAACTGAGAGGAAAATTGGTCGTGTGGGTCCATACGGGAACTGGAAGGCCGTCAACCGGCTGGTTCGACGGCAAAATCGATTCATAAAATGAACCGATCAGTTTCTACCTGCGGCGCTTGCGATGGCGGAGTCCGGGACGAATCGCCAAAGGGCGCCGGCCGACGCGCGCGCAAGCGCCGCCGTCCGGGTTCGCGTTCCGATGCCGGTAAATGGGACTTGGCGTGTCGCCCGGCGCGACGGGCGCGGGCGCTGCGTCGCGCGCGGCGCGAAAGCTCAGCGCTGGGTCTTGCGCGCCGTCTCTGCTGGAGAGGTCAGCCGGCGCGCCGCCGCAAGGGGGCGCCGCGCCTCGGAAGCCGGAGGCGCGGCGAGAAGGTCACTTCTGCAGTTCGGTCCAGATCGCCGTGTAGAACTGCACCGCCTCGGACGGGCAGGTCGGCAGGAACACGCCGGCGGAGGCCAGCTCCGCCGACGGGAAGATCTCCGGCGCCTGCTTCATCACGTCGTCCATGAACGCCTCCGAGCCGGTCACGCCGTTGGCGTAGCGGGCGAAGTTCGAGATCATCGCCGCGTTCTCGGGGTCCATGATGAAGTTGATGAACGTCTTCGCCTCCTCGACGTTCTGCGCATCCGCGAGGATGCCGACGCTGTCCATCCACAGCGGATAGCCCTCCTTGGGGTAGCCGTAGACGACGTCGGGGTTCAGCAGCCGGGCGCGGAAGGTGGAGCCGTTCCAGTTGACCGAGGCCGCGACGTCCGCCGCGCCCAGCCGCTCGGTCATGCCGTAGTCCATCGACATCCAGCTCTGCTTGGCCTCCATCAGCCGGTCGCGGACCTTGCGGAGCAGCTCGCGGTCGGTGGTGCAGGGCTGGCCGCCCTCGTAGAGGATGGCCAGCGCCATGACGTCGTTCATCTCGGGCACGACGTTGATCTTGCCCTTCAGCGCCTCCGGCGGGTTCAGCCAGACGTCGGAGGTGTTGGGGTCGCCGTCGTAGACGGAGGTGTTCACCGCCACCCCGGTCGTGCCCCACTGCCAGGGGATCGTGTAGCGGCGGCCCGCGTCCCAGGGCACGTCCACCCAGCGCGGGTCGAGGTGCTTGAAGTTCTCCATGGCGGCATAGTCGACCTCCATCAGGAGGCCCTTCGCCACGAAGATCGGGACGTAGTTGGCCGACGGCACGACCATGTCGAAGCCGTGGGCGCCGGCTTCGATCTTGGTCAGCGCGGTGTCGTTGCTGTCGTAGTCGGTGACGGTGACCTTGATGCCGGTCTCCGCCTCGAACTTCTCCAGCAGCTCGGGGCTGGTGTAGTTGCCCCAGTTGTAGAGTTGCAGTTCCTGCGCCGCGGCGCCTCCGGCCAGAAGGGCGAGGGTCGCGGCCCCCATCAGCAGTCTCGACATGCGCGATCTCCCTGTCAGTTGTTTCTGGTGCGCGTCAGAAGAAAGAAGCAGGTGAGCAGGACCAGCGTGGCGCCGAGCAGCGCGGTGGAGATCGCGTTGATCTCCGGCGTCATGGCGCGGCGAAGCTGGCCCAGCATGTAGGTGGGCAGGGTGTCCTGCCCGGCGGACTTCACGAATTCGGTGATGATGACGTCGTCGAGCGAGACGACGAAGGCGAGCATGGCGCCCGCGGCGATCCCCGGCCCCATCAGCGGCAGGGTGACGCGCCGGAACGCGCGCCACGGCGTGGCGTAGAGATCGGCCGCCGCCGTCTCCAGCAGCGGGTCGAGCCCCTTCAGGCGGGCGCGGATCGGCAGATAGGCGAAGGGGATGCAGAAGGCGGCGTGGGCGGCGATCAGGTAGCCGAGCCCCTGCACGCCCGTGATCATCTTCACCTGCGCGAAGACGATCAGCAGGGCCACCGCGGTGACGATCTCGGGCGCCATCAGCGGCTGGTTGATCGCGACATAGACCGCCGTGCGGCCGCGGAAGCGCCCGCGCGCCGTGGCGACGGCCGCCATGGTCGCGAGCGTGGTCGCGATGAGCGAGGCGCTGGCGGCGAGCGCGAGGCTGCGCACCGTCGCGTCCTGCACCGCGGTGTTCTCCCACGCGACGGCGTACCAGCGCAGCGAGAACCCCTCCCACACCTGGATCGACGAGCCCGCGTTGAAGGAGTAGGCGACGACGACGAGGATCGGCGCGTAAAGGCACAGGATCGTCGCGGCCGCGACGGCGGCGAAGCCCGGCATCGCCGTGGCGGAGAACGGGCGGGAGG
>CAYGUQ010000608.1:0-2510 GCA_964352995.1 uncultured Rhodobacterales bacterium | reverse complement strand
CTCGACGCCCATGTCGAGCGCCGCGAGCAGGTTGGCCTCGGCGCCCGCGTCGCGAAAGAGCCCGTCCTGCGGGAAGGCCACGAGCTGCAGGTCGAGCCACCGCGCCGTGCGCGCGCGCACCTCCAGCAGCGCCTCGACGCCCCTCAGCCCGCCGCAGACGTCGACATGGCTGCGGATCGCGGTGATCCCCTGCGCGACGGCGAGGTCGATGTAGTCCATGGCGCGGGAGACGATCTCGTCATGGGTCTGGATCGCCTTCAGCTCGCCCCAGAGCTCGATCCCCTCCAGCAGCGTGCCCGAGACGTTGAAGCGCGGCCGGCCGAGCGAGAGCGTCGCGTCCATGTGGAAATGGCAGTCGGCGAAGGCGGCGCTCAGCAGCCGCCCGCCGGCCTCGACGACGCGCCCGGCTTCGCCCGGCAGGTTCGGCCCCACCGCGGCGATGCGCCCGTCGGCGCAGGCCACGTCGAGGCCTGTGCGGCCGTCGGGCAGGGTGGCGTCGCGAAAGAGCAGATCGGTCATGGAGGCTCGCAGATGAAGGGTGGAGGGTCAGCGCTGGCCCTTGAACCAGGGCTTCAGCAGCGCGCGGGGATAGTCGGCGCGGCGCGAGGCCAGCGTCAACGCGAGGATCGAGAGCAGGTAGGGCGCCATCAGGAACAGCTGCGACGGCGCCAGCCCGCCGAGCTGGGTCTGCGCGCGGAGCTGGAAGGCGTCGAAGGCGCCGAACAGGATCGCGCCGAGCAGCGCCTTGCCCGGCCGCCACGACGCGAAGATCACCAGCGCGATGCAGATCCACCCGCGCCCGTTGACCATCCCGAAGAAGAACGCGTCGAAGGCCGAGAGCGTCAGGAACGCGCCGCCGAGGCCCATCAGCGCCGAGCCCGCCACCACCGCGCCGAAGCGCAGGCGATGCACCGACAGGCCCTGCGCGTCCACCGCCTCGGGGTTGTCGCCCACGGCGCGGATCGCGAGCCCAAGCGCGGTGCGGTTGAGCAGCAGCCAGATCAGCGGCGCCAGCGCCAGCGCCGCCCATGTCAGCGCCGTCTGCCCGCCCAGAACCGGGCCGAGGAAGGGAACGCCCTCCAGCCACTCCGGCTGGAGCGGCCGGAACGGCTCGACGCGCGGCGGGCTCGTCACGTCGGGCAGGGCGGTGCGGTAGGTGAAATAGGCCGTCGAGGTGGCGAGCAGCGTCACCGCCAGCCCCGAGACGTGCTGCGACAGGCCCAGCGGCACAGTCAGCGTCGCGTGCAGCGCCCCGAACAGCGCGCCCACGGCCAGCGCCGCCAGCACGCCCCCCGCCAGCCCCGCGCCGCGCCACACCGCCAGCCACCCCGCCCTCGCCCCGGCGACGAAGATGCCCTCGACGCCGAGGTTCAGCACCCCGGCGCGCTCGCACAGCAGCGCCCCCATCACCCCGAAGATGAGCGGCGTCGCGATGCGCAGCGTCGCCGCCCAGAAGCTCTCGGTGAGCAGGATCGCGAGCAGGTCGGTCATGCGAGCCGCACCCTGAAGCGGGCGAGAAAGCCGCCCACCAGCACGCAGATCAGCGCCATGGCGACGATCAGGTCGGCGAGGTAGCTGGAGACGCCGAGCGCCCGGCTCATGCTGTCCGCGCCCACGAACACCGCGGCGACGAAGAGCGCCGCGGCGACCACGCCGAGCGGCGAGAGCCCGGCCAGCATCGCCACCACCACGCCCGCGTAGCCGAAGCCCGGCGAGATGTCCGCCGTCAGGTAGCCCTTCAGCCCCGCGACCTCGCCGGCGCCGGCAAGCCCCGCCAGCGCGCCCGAGAGCGCCCCGACGCACACCGTCACGCGGCCGACCGAGACGCCGGCATGGCGCGCGGCGTCGGGGTTTTCGCCCACGGCGCGGATACGGAAGCCCGCCGTCGTCCGGCTTAGCAGCACATGCATGAGCGCCGCGGCCACGAGGCCGACGATCAGCCCGGCGTGCAGGCGCATCCGGTCGAGCAGCTTCGGCAGCTCCGCCGCCGCGACCATCGGTTCGGACTGCGGCCAGCCCATGCCCATCGGGTCCTGGAACGGGCCCTCCAGCATCATCTGGATGAAGAGCAGGATGACGAAGTTCATCAGCAGCGTCGTCACCACCTCGTCCACGCCGAGCCGCGCCTTGAGCCAGGCCGGCCCCGCCATGGCGAGCGCCCCCGCAGCGGCGCCGGCCGCCATCACCAGCGGCGCCAGCGCCCAGGCCGGGGCGGCCACGGCGCCGGTCCCCACTGCGACGGCCGCCAGCGCGCCGAGATAGAGCTGCCCCTCCGCGCCGATGTTCCAGAGCTTCGCGCGAAACGCCACGGCCGCCGCCAGCCCGGTCAGGATCAGCGGCGTCGCCCGCGTCAGCGTCTCGCTCAGCGCAAAGAGCGAGCCCGCCGCGCCCTGCGCCATCAGCGCGTAGGCGGCTGCGACGTCGGCGCCGGCGAGCGAGAGCGGAATCGCCGCGAGCCCCAGCGCCGCCAGCGCCGCCAGCAGCGGCGCGGCGCGGGCGGCGCCCGGCAC
>CAYGUQ010000607.1:0-2527 GCA_964352995.1 uncultured Rhodobacterales bacterium | reverse complement strand
GGCGCGCGGTCGTCGCCTTGCGGCGGGGCGAAAGCCGCGAAGGCCGCGCCGCCGCAGGCCAGAGCGCCGGCGCCCAGAAGTCCGGCCAGCCACCGCGCGCCCCCCCGGGAACGCCGTCCTGCGGCCTCCTTCGCGGGCGCCGGGCGTTGCGCCGGCTGGGCGGGCGCGGCGGGCGCGGCGGGCCTCCAGAGCGCGGGGCCGTTCGGCAAGCCGTCGGCGCCGCCGACCGACACCGAGCGCGGCTTCAGGCCCCAGCTCTCGGCATAGAGCCGCGCCTCGCGCACGGTGTCCGCGTCGGCGGCGCAGAGGAGCCGCGGCCGGCCCGACCGCGCCGCGCCCAGCGCCCAGACCGCCTGCCGCGCGCGCGGGCCGAGCGCCTTCGACAGGGCCGCGACGGCCTCGTCCTCGCCCGCATCCGCGTCCAGCGACAGCGTGAGCCCGTGTTCGGGGGGCAATGCGACGTCGACCGCCGCCCCGGACGCGAAGCGGCCAGCCGCAGCGCCGAAAGCGCGCGCCGCCTCGCCGAAGGAGGGATCGGCCGTCTGCGCGACGCCGAGTTCGACCCATGCGCCGTCAGCCCCGCGGCCGGACAGACGCACAAGGTCGGCGGAGAAGGACAGAACCAGCCCCACGGCCTCGCCGCCCATCCCGCTCTGACGCGCCATCGCGCTCTTCCCAACCGCTTCGCCGAGGTTCAAGAGTAGCTGCCGCCAGCCGAACGGCCAAGAGCGGAGCGGTGCGGGAAGGAGACGCGCATGACGCGGTCACGGATGTTCACGGGCGGCCTCGCGACGCTGGCGACGCTGGCGACGCTGGCGCTGGCGGCCTCTGCGACGGCGCAGGAGGCGGGCGGACGCACCCTGCGCGTCACGGGGACCGGCGCGGTCGCGGCGGCCCCCGACGTCGCGGAGGCCCGGCTCG
This sequence comes from uncultured Rhodobacterales bacterium, assembly GCA_964352995.1. Lineage (GTDB taxonomy): Bacteria > Pseudomonadota > Alphaproteobacteria > Rhodobacterales > Rhodobacteraceae > Rubrimonas. The sequence continues at coordinate 1,606 of CAYGUQ010000607.1, read as the reverse complement.
GCGTCAGCGCCGAGGCCGACACCGCGGCGCGGGCGTGGGCGGTCGCCTCGGCCGGGATGCGCGGCCTGCTCGACGCGCTCGGCGCGGCGGGCGTCGCCGAGAAGGACCTCCGCAGCGACGACCTGCAGCTCACCCCGCGCTATGCGCGCGACTATGGGGCCGAGGGGCCGTCGATGACCGGTTATTCGGCCCGGCAGACCATGACCGTGACGCTGCGCGCCCTCGACGGCGTCGGCGCGCTGCTCGACGCGGCTGCCGCAGGCGGCGCGAACGTGTTCGAGGGCGTGCGCTTCGACCTCTCCGACCCCCGTGCGGCGCGCGACGCCGCCCGCCGCGCCGCTGTCGAGGACGCGATGGCGGCCGCGCGGCTGCTGGCCGACGCCGCTGGCGTCTCGCTCGGCGCGCCGGTCTCCGTCAGCCTCGGCTACGACGGCGGCGGACCCCGCCCGATGATGCGCGCGGAGGCCTTCGACAGCGCGCCGGTCGCGCCGGGAACGCTGACGATCAGCGCCAGCGTGGAGATGGTGTTCGCGCTAGAGTGAGGCCGCAGGCGGCGGTCGCGCCCCGTCGCGCCCCGTCGCGGACTGGGCCGCGCGTTGACCGGCGCGGGCCGCGGCGCTAGGCAGTGCGCGCGCTGGAGAAGGCCCATCCAATGACCGTCGAGACCGCCCCGCGATCCTTCCAGGACGTCATCCTGCGGCTCCAGAGCTACTGGGCGGGACAGGGCTGCGCCGTGCTGCAACCCTACGACATGGAGGTCGGCGCGGGCACGTTCCATCCCGCGACCACCCTGCGCGCGCTCGGGCCGCGCCCCTGGGCGGCGGCATACGTTCAGCCCTCGCGCCGCCCCACCGACGGCCGCTACGGCGAGAACCCCAACCGCCTCCAGCACTATTACCAGTTCCAGGTCATCATCAAACCGAGCCCGCCCAACCTTCAGGACCTCTATCTCGGCAGCCTCGCGGCGATCGGGCTCGACCCGCTGACCCATGACGTGCGCTTCGTCGAGGACGACTGGGAGAGCCCGACGCTCGGCGCCTGGGGGCTCGGCTGGGAGGTCTGGTGCGACGGCATGGAGGTGAGCCAGTTCACCTACTTCCAGCAGGTCGGCGGCCATGACTGCCGGCCGGTCTCGGGAGAGCTCACCTACGGGCTGGAGCGGCTCGCCATGTACGTCCTCGGCGTCGAACACGTCATGGACATGCCGTTCAACAGCCCCGACGCGCCCATTCCGCTGACCTACGGCGACGTGTTCCGGCAGACCGAGCGCGAGTACAGCCGCTGGAACTTCGACGTCGCCGACACCGAGGCGCTGCTGCGCCATTTCGAGGACGCCGAGGCGGAGTGCCGCCGCATCCTCGAAGCCGAGCCCGGCGATCCCGCGACCGGGAACCGCCCCAACCCGATGGCCCACCCCGCCTACGACCAGACGATCAAGGCGAGCCACCTCTTCAACCTGCTAGACGCGCGGGGGGTGATCTCGCCGACCGAGCGGCAGGCCTACATCGCCCGCGTGCGCGCCCTCGCGAAGGGCTGCGCCGACCTCTATCTCACGACCGAGCAGGGCGGGGCGGCGGCGTGAGCGCTTCGCCGCCCGGGCCGCTCG
>CAYGUQ010000606.1:280-2543 GCA_964352995.1 uncultured Rhodobacterales bacterium | reverse complement strand
GCCCCGCTCAGGTCTCCGCGGCGGCCATGTCGTCGAGCAGGCCCGCGTCGCAGGCGAGGTCGGCGAAGCTGAACCTGTCCCGCATCTCGTGCGCATGGCGCACCGCCTCGCGCCAGAAGGCGATCGGCGCGCCCAGCTCGGCCGCCGTGACGGCGCCGCCGGCGGCGCGCAGCAGGCGCTCCATCTCCGCCACGGGGACCGTCATGGCCGCGCACTCGCGCCGCAACGCGGGCCAGATCTCGGCGAGGCGGGCGTTCAGGCGATCGGCGCCGGCGGCGTCCAGCGCCTTCTTGCGATACTCCGCAAGGCACTGCGCGGCGATCTCCTTGCCCATGCGGCGCGCCATGTCCTCCGGGTCGATGCGTGTCGGCCGCAGCGTCGGCGGGGTCTCGCTGGCCAGAAGCGCGCGCTGTATCCGCGCCATCGCCAGCGACGCGACGCCCACCTGCTGGCCGTGCAACGTCCCCGGATGGCGTTCGCGCGCGAAGCAGTCGACGTAGTGGCTGATCTGGTGCTCGCCCATCGACCCGTGATTGGAGACGCCGGTGAAGGAGATGCCGAGCCCGCAGAGCGTCAGCACCCGGTGCAGATAGCCGAGCGCGGCCGGGTCGCCGGCGCCGACGCGCGCGGCGCGGGCGTTGAGCTGCGCCTCGTCCGGCGTCTCAAGCTCGTAGGGCTCGACATGGTAGGCCGTGCCGAGCAGACGGTGCGACATCCACCAGTCCACCTGCGCCACCGAGCGGCACATGCAATCGCCGAAGCCCGCGGCGGCGAGCCGCGGCGGCGCCGCCGCATTCACCTTGAGGTCGACGAAGAAGCCGGCGGGGCCCTGCGCCGGCAGCGACACCTTGAGCCCGCTGTCGAGCGTCATCGACGCCGTGGTCGAAGTGTAGCCGTTCATCGACGCGGCCGTCCCGAACACGGCGTAGCGCCTTCCCTGCCGCGCCGTGGCGAACTTGGTGAGGTCGTTCACCGTGCCCGAGCCCACCGCCACGACGCCTTCCGCGCCGCGCAGCCGTTCCCCGAGCGCCGCCGCGGCGGCCATGTCGGCGTGAGGGTGGTCGAGCACGATCGGGCGGACCGGGCCGAGACGCTCCAGCGCCTTCGCCACGCGCGAGCCCATCGCGTCCCAGGTGTCCGCGTCGGCGACAACGGCGAAGGACGCGCCGAGCTTCAGCGCCGCGACGAGGTCCGCCTCGGCGCCGTCGAGGTCCTCCGCGATCACGATGCGCTCATAGGGCGCGGGCGGCGCGGTTCTGCCGGTCGTCGGGCTGGTCCACCGTCCCGCGAGGACGTCGTCGATCAGCGCGGTCCAGCCGCCCTCGGGCGAATCGTCCACGGCTGCAGCTTCCGCGGTCCCGCTCATGACCGACCCCTCCTCACAAGAAACGCTGTTCATTTGCACACGGCCATTGCCATTGATCAACATCGAGGGCCACCTTCACGTTGACGCGCCTCGCCGGCGCGCCAAGCATCGCCGCGAAGCGAGACCGGAGGGACGCATGAAGCGCGACCTGGTGATCGGGCTGGACAGCTCGACGCAATCCACCAAGGCCGTCGCCTGGAGCCGCGAGGGCGAGGCCGTGGCGGAGGGCAGGGCGCCGCACGACATCGCGACCCCGCGCCATGGCTGGGCCGAGCAGGACCCCGAGCAGTGGTGGCGCGCCGCCTGCGTCGCGCTGTCGGAGGTCGCGAGACAGGTCGGCCCCGAACGCGTCGCGGGCCTCGCGATCTCCAATCAGCGCGAGACGATGGCCTTCACGGACGGCGACGGCCGCCCCCTGCGCCCCGCCATCCTGTGGCTCGACGAGCGGGGCCGCGACCACATGGAGGCGGTCGCGCAGGCGCTGGGCGGCGATGCGCTGCACGCCGCGACGGGAAAGCCGGTCGATCTGACGCCCGCGCTCTATCGCCTCGCCTGGATGCAGGCCCACGAGCCCGCGACCCTCGCGGCCGCGCGCGTGCTCGACCCGCACGCATGGCTCGCGCTGCGGCTGACGGGCGCCGCGACGGCGAGCTGGACCAGCGCCGATCCCTCAGGCCTCTTCGACATCGCGGGCAAGCGATGGTCGGCGCCGGTCCTCGACCATCTCGGGCTGAACGCCGCTCAACTCGCGGCAGTCGCGCCGCCGGGCGCGGCGATCGGCGCGGTGACGGAGGACGCGGCGCGCGCCACCGGCCTCGCCGCCGGCACGCCGCTCTACGCGGCCGGCGGGGACGGACAGTGCGCGGGGCTCGGCGCCGACGCGGCGCGGGCGGGGGT
>CAYGUQ010000606.1:0-270 GCA_964352995.1 uncultured Rhodobacterales bacterium | reverse complement strand
TGAACCTCGGCACGGCCGTCATCACCGGGTGCTGGGCGCCGGAGCCGACCATCTCGCGCCGCTGGCGCACCATGACCTCGCCCACGGGCGAGGGCTATTTCCTGGAGGGCTGCCAGCGCGCCGGCGCCTATCTGATCAACTGGTTCATCGACGGCTTCGCGGGCGGTCGCGCCGATCCCGACGTCTTCCGGCGGCTGGAGGCCGCAGCGGCCGCCCTGCCGATCGGCAGCGAGGGCGTCGCGGTCTGCCCCTATCTGATCGGCGCGATGG
>CAYGUQ010000605.1:0-2545 GCA_964352995.1 uncultured Rhodobacterales bacterium | reverse complement strand
GCCTCGGGGCCGTGGCGCTCTATGCGCGGCACGACGCCGCCGCGGCGGCCGTCCCGCAGCTCGCCGAGCCGATCGCCCGCTATGTCGAGACCGTGGACAGGGGGCGCGAGGCGCTGGCCGAGCTCGTCGCGCGGGGCCGCGCGGCGCTGGAGCAGGCGACCGGCGGCTGACGCGACGCCGCAGGCCCGACGCCCTGCCGACCGAGGCGCGAAAGCGTTAACCGGGTCCGGCCTATTCTCGCCCGACGCAGGCAACGTCAGGGCGGCAGCATCCATGAACACCCATGCGCCCGCAGGCGCCTTCCGCACGCCCCTCGGCACGGTGACGATCGACGGCGCGATGACGCCGGCCGAGGTCGCCGAGGCGGCGCAGGGCCTCCGCTCCGCCGCGCTCTCGCGCCGCGCCCGCGAAGCGGCGGCCGCGGCCCATGCGCGCATGGCGGGATGCATCGAGGAGCGGCGGCTCGTCTACGGCGTCTGCACCGGCTTCGGCCCGCTCGCCGACCGCATCACCGCGCCAGAGGACATCGAGACGCTCCAGGAGAACCTGATCAACCACCTCGCCACCGGCGTCGGGAAGCCGCTTTCATGGGCGGCTGCGCGGGCGATGACGCTGGCGCGGCTCTCCTCCATCGCGCAGGGCTGGTCGGGCGCCTCCCACGAGGCGATCGAGCTGCTGGAGGCTGTGATCAACTCGCGATACGCGCCGCGCGTGCCCGAGAAGGGCACCGTCGGGGCGTCGGGCGACCTCACGCCGCTCTCGCACATGGCGCTGGCGCTGATGGGGCGCGGCGGCTTCATCCGGGCCGACGGGTCGGCGGCGGAGAACGCGGAAGTCTTCTCCGAACTCGGCCGCGCGCCCCTCACCCTGCGCGCCCGCGACGGGCTGGCGCTCGTGAACGGCACCTCGGCGATGACCGGCGTGGCGTGCCTCAACGCCGCCGCCGCCGCGCGGCTCATCGCATGGGCCGAGGCGCTGACGGTGGGCGCGGCGGAGCTGCTCTCGGGCCGGCTGGAGGCCTGGAGCGCGGCGTTCTCGGAGGCGCGGCCGCATCCCGGCCAGGCGCTGGCCGCCGCCGAGTTGCGCCGCCGGGCCGCCGGCGCCGGCCGGCTCGACGCCGAACCCGCCGCGCTGCGCCGCATCGACGATCAGCCCAGGGGCGATTCGCGCCGCGCCGACCGCGCAGCGCAGGACGCCTACACCCTGCGCTGCGCGCCGCAGGTGATCGGCGCGGTGCGCGACGCCGCGACCTGGCATGAGACGCTGGTGCGGCGCGAGCTCAACAGCGCCACCGACAACCCCATCTTTCCGGTCAACGGCCCGCCCGCGCTGCACGGCGGCAACTTCATGGGACAGCATGTCGCCTTCGCGTCGGACGCGCTCAACACGGCGATGATCGCGCTGGCGGGGCTGGCCGAGCGTCAGGTCGCCCGCCTCACCGACGAGCGGCTCAACGGCGGGCTGCCGGCCTTCCTCCACCGCGGCCCGGCCGGGCTGAACAGCGGCTTGATGGGCGCTCAGGTGACGGCGACGGCGCTGCTGGCCGAGATGCGCACGCGCGCGACCCCGGCCTCGGCGCAGTCGATCTCGACCAACGGCGCGAATCAGGACGTCGTCAGCATGGGCACCATCGCGGCCCGCAACGCGGCGGCGCAGATCGAGGATGCGGGCGCGGTGCTCGCCATTCTCGCGCTCGCCGTGGCGCAGGGCGGCGACATCCTCGCAGAGCGCGGCGACGACGCGCCGGGTTTCGGGCCGGCCAGCCGCGCCCTCTGCGCCTGGGTGCGGACGACGGTCCCCGCCGCGCCCTGCGACCGCCCCCTCAGCCCCGACATCGCGGCGCTCGCCGAGGCGATGGCGCGGAGCGACCCTCCCGGCTGACCGCCCGCGCACCGCATCGACGCATAGACGCCGACGCCGGCGTCAGAAGCCCGCGCGTTGCGCATCCGCGTCGCCGCGCCTCTCACCCGCTCATTCCGTAAAAGAACGCGCGATACGACTTATCGTCCAATATGTATTATTCACGACTATAGAAAAAATATGCAAAATTTTATAGCTCTTGCGAGAATAGAATGTGCAGAAACCATGCGCTTCACCAATTTTTAGAGCCTGCGTCATAGTGGTTGATTGTGACCAACCGACGTCACCCCTGCGCCGGCGGCGCTGAATAGAGAAAGGTGCAACTATGGCGATTGAAAAGAGTGTCGCGTCCACGAGCCTCGCCGAGGTCGTTGACCGCGTTCTCGAAAAGGGCGTCGTGATCGACGCCTTCATCCGCGTCTCCCTCGTCGGCATCGAACTGCTGGCGATCGAGGTCCGCGCGGTGGTGGCCTCCGTCGAGACCTGGCTCAAGTACGCCGAGGCCATCGGCCTGACGGCCGACCCGCAGGCGGCCTGACCGCAGCCTGCCTGGCGGCGCGGACGGGGGCGCAGCGCGTCCCCGTCGCAGCGCCCCGCTCTTCATGGCGGATGGAGACGGCCTTGACCAACGACGCTGACTACCGCGCCAAGGCGCGCGCCGTGCGCGCCGAGGCCCAGAAGAAAC
>CAYGUQ010000604.1:0-2545 GCA_964352995.1 uncultured Rhodobacterales bacterium | reverse complement strand
GCCATCAGCACCAGCGTGAAGCCGATGATGAGGAAGAAGAAGGGCAGGTTGGCCCTGAATATCCGCAGCTGGTCGACCCGCGCGATGCCCGAGGTGATGATCAGCGCGATGGCCAGCGGCGGGGTGAGCTGGCCGATCACCACCGCCATCACCATCAGCACGCCGAAGTGGATCAGGTCGACGTCGTAGAGCAGCAGCGTCGGCAGGATCACCGGCACCAGCACCGGGATGAGCGGGTCGAGGAACATCCCCGCGATGATGGCGAGAACCATCAGCGCCAGAAGCTGCAGGAAGGGCGAGTCGTCGATCGCCAGCGTCTCCAGCACGCCCGCCAGCGCCTGCGGCGCCTGCGCGCTGGAGAGGGAGGCGCCCAGCGCGAAGGACAGGCTGACGATGATCAGCAGCTCACCCGTCATCTGCAGCGCCGCCGCCACCGCCCGGTAGAGGCCGCGCAGCGACAGCGTGCGGTAGACGAGCGTGGAGAGCAGCGCCGCGTAGACCACCGCGAACGCGCCGCCCTCGCTCGGCGTGAACACCCCCAGCACCAGCCCGCCGACGATGATGACCGGCGTGCCGAAGGCGAGGCTCGCGCGCCAGCCCGCGCGCAGGATCTCGGCGGCCGAGAAGTCCCCGTGCCGCATCCAGCCGCGGCGCACCGCGATGAAGCCGATGCAGATCATGAAGGCGAGGCCGAGCAGCAGCCCCGGTATCAGGCCGGCGAGAAACAGCGCCCCGAGCGAGGTGCCGGTGACGGCGGAATAGAGGATCATCGGCGAGGACGGCGGGATCAGCGGCCCGACGCCCGACGACGACGCGCTGATCGCCGCCGCCACCTCGGGCGGGTAGCCCTCGCGCTTCATCGCCGGGATCAGGATCGAGCCGGAGCCGGCGAGGTCCGCCGTCGACGAGCCGATCATGCCGCCGAAGAACATCGACGTCAGCACGTTGACCTGCGCCAGCCCGCCGCGCATCCACCCCACCAGCGCCTTGGCGAAGTCGAACAGCCTCCCCGAGATGCCGCCGGCGTTCATGATCACGCCCGACAGCACGAACAGCGGCAGGGCGATCAGCGTGAACTGGCTGACGCCGGAGACCATCGTCTGCGGCACCATGATCGCCCACTGGCCGCCATAGACGAAGTTGAACGCCACCGCCGCCAGCAGCGCGGCCACCATCGGCACGCCCGCCACCAGCAGCGTCAGCAGCATGGCGACCGCGATGAGCGAGCCGATCATCGCGCGTCCCCGCCGCGGCCGTCGCGCCATGCGACGACGAGATAGGCCAGCGCCGCCAGCGCCGGCCCGCCGACCATCGCCGCCATGAACCAGCCCTTCTGGATGCGCAGGTAGAGCGTGCGGTCGCCGCCGAAGAAGCCCATGTAGTGCGCCGAGACGATTGCGAGCCAGGTGAAGGCGGCCGCCGCGAACAGCGAGCCGAACACCGTCAGCGCGCGCCGCGCGGCGCCGGGCAGCAGGTCGACGAAAAAGCCGATGCGGATCGCCGCGCGCCGCCGCACGGCGAGGAACATCCCCGTCATGCCGAGCCAGGGCAGCAGCGACAGCACCAGCTCGTCGCCCCAGATCATCGTGGTCGAGATCGTGTAGCGCCCCGCGGCGTTGAGGAACACGATCCCCACGATGGTCAGGAAGATCGCGACGCCGGCGGCCTCGACCAGCCGGTTCAGCGTGCGGTCGAAGGGCGACGCGCCGGCGTCGGGGTCGGCGACGTCCGCGGCGCGGGAGGCCTCGGCGATGGCGGCGCCGAGGTCCTCGCGGCCGCCGGGGCCGTCGTTGGGTCGCGTCATGGAGCGGCTCCGATCATCGGGGCGCGCGGCGGCGCGGCCGGGCCGCGCCGCGCGGGCTCACTGCGCCGCCGCGGCGATCACGCGGTCGGCGAGTTCGCGCCCGGCCATGTCGCCGACCTGCTCCCAGATCGGTTTGGCGGCCTCCTTGAAGGCGGCGAGGTCGATCTCGTTGACCGCCATGGTCTGCGACAGCTCGCCCAGAAGCGTCGCGTCGCCCTCCGCGCCGAGCCCGCGCGTGTACTTCGCGGCCTCCAGCGCGGCCTCCTTGACCATCGCCTGCTGCTCGGCGCCGAGGCTGTCGTACTTCGCGCCGTTCATCACCAGCGTGACCGGCGAGTAGACGTGGCCGGAGAGCGAGAGATACTCCTGCACCTCGTTGAGCGAGCGGTTCTTGATGGTGATCAGCGGGTTCTCCTGCCCGTCGACCGTGCCTTGCTGAAGCGCGAGGTAGAGCTCGCCGAAGTTCATGTTGATCGGCTCGGCGCCGAGGGCGCGGAAGGAGAGGATGCGCGCCGGGCTGCCCGGCACGCGGAACTGCACGCCCTTCATGTCGGCCGGCGTCACGATGGGCCGGACGTTGTTGGTCATCTGGCGGAAGCCCAGCTCGCCGAAGGCGAGAACCTCAAGGCCCGCCGCCGCGCGCATCGACTTGCGCAGCTCCTCGCCGATCTCGCCGTCGAGCAGGCGCGAGACGGTCTCGCGGTCCGAGAACAGGAACGGCATGTCGAAGACGGCCCAGGC
>CAYGUQ010000603.1:0-2547 GCA_964352995.1 uncultured Rhodobacterales bacterium | reverse complement strand
CGCGCGCGTGAGCCGGATCCTCGCTTGTCGGCGGCATGTCATCGGCATAGGCCGCGCCGAGCAGCGATTCGAACCAGGGGTCGAGCGCGGCGCCGGCGCTGGTGGCGACCACCGGGCTCTCGGCCTGGAACGCCGTGTCGGACCACAGCGCCATGCTCTGCGCCGCCTGCGACAGCGCCAGCAGCGGAAAGGGCGCGGCGCGCAGCTCGGCGTCGCCGCGCAGCAGCGTTATGCAGAGCCGTATCGCGCCGTTCCCGTCGAAGCCGAAGATGCGATACTGGTTCGCGCCGGTCGCCTTCAGCACCGACACGAGCTTCTCGAGATCGGGCACAAGCCGGTCCAGCCCCGGAATGCGGGGCAACTCGCCCCAAGCCCCGCACATGAAGACGAGGCAGTTGCGCCCCAGCTCCGGGTCCGTCTCGACGATCTCAAGGCCGCAGGCGCGGGCCGCTTCGGCCAGCGCCGCGGCGTAGCGCGGCTTCTCGATCTCGCTGAAGCCGAACAGCGCAGGCGCCAGCGGCCGCTCCCAGCGCGCGAAGCGGTAGCCGCCGGAGGAGCGTGAGAACAGCGCCGTGACGCGCGCGGCGTCGGCCCCGCTCACGCCTGCGCGTTGGCTTCGCGGATCTTGTCGGCGGCGGCCTTGTCGAACGCGACGCCCTTGTCGGAGAGCAGCTGGTCGAGCTCTCCGGAGAGCGTCATCTCCGTGATGATGTCGCAACCGCCCACGAACTCGCCCTTCACATAGAGCTGCGGAATGGTCGGCCAGTCGCTGAACGTCTTCACGCCGTCGCGCAGCGCGGCGTCTGCGAGAACGTTCACGTCCTTGAAGTCGATCCCCATGAAGGTGAGGATCTGCGTGACGCGGGACGAGAACCCGCACTGCGGCATCGTCCGCGTGCCCTTCATGAAGAGCACCACGTCGTTGGCGGTGATGTCGGCCTTGATCTGCTCGTGGGCGGCGTCGGTCATGGAATAGTCCTCTCGGTGTGCCTTGTGGTGAGCTGCGGTCATGCGCGCCCGGGCGGCTCGGGCCGCGGCCTCAGGCCGGAGCGCTGGTGGTCAGGGCGAGGGCGTGCAACTCGCCGCCCATTCGGCCCTTGAGCGCGGCGTAGACCATCTGGTGCTGCTGCACGCGGTTCTTGCCCTTGAACGCGGCGCTGCTGACGGTCGCCGCGTAATGGTCTCCGTCGCCGGCGAGGTCCTGTATCTCGACGGTCGCGTCCGGGAACGCCTCCCGGATCAGTCGCTCGATTTCCGTCGCTTCCATAGCCATCGGGAGTGCTCCGCGCTGATCCAGCCTCGCATCGATGTAAATCGGGCGCGACAGCCAAACAAGGCGCGCGATCCGATGCGCCGGCGGCGGATGGACCGCCGAGGGGCCGCGCCCTAGCTTCGAAGGACCCATCCACGGAGACCACTCGATGACAGACCGTCTGCGCCTCGTCGCCCTTCTCGCGGCGCTGACGGCGCTCGGCCCCTTCGCCATGCAGTCCCTGGCGCCGGCGTTGCCGATGATCGCGGCGTCGTTCTCGGTCAGCGCCGAGGCGGCCCAGACCATGCTGTCGCTGTCGATCCTGGCGATAGGCGTCTCGACGCTGCTGCTCGGCCCGCTGTCCGACGCCTACGGTCGCCGCCCGGTGGCGCTGGCGTCCGTCGCGGCGACGGTGGTGGCGAGCGGCGCCGTCGCCATCGCGCCGACGCTGGAGAGCGCGGTGGCTGCGCGGATCGTCCAGGCGGGGGCGGCGGGGGCCGGCATGGTTCTCAGCCGCGCCATCGCGCGCGACAGGTTCGGGCCGGAGGGCGCGGGAGCCGTCATCGCGCAGGTCACAGCTCTCATGGTGCTGGCCCCGATGGCGGCGCCGATCGTCGGCGGGGTGATCGCGGCGCATTTCGGCTGGCGGGCGATCTTCGCCGCGACGGCGGGGCTCGCCGCGGCGGTCGGATGGCTGGTGTGGCGCGGCCTCGCCGAAAGCAACGCGGCGCAGTCTGAGGCGCGCGGGGCGCGGGCCATCGCGGCGTCGCTGGCCGCGGTGTCGCGCAGCCGGCGCTTCTGGTCCTACTGCGTGGTCGGGGCGATGTCGCTCAGCAGTTTTCTCTTCTTTGTCGGGACGGCGCCCTACGTGGTGGCGGAGGGCTTCGGGGCGGGGCCCGACGTCTATGGTCTCGGCTTCGCCGCCGTGGGGGCGGGATACATCTGCTCGAACCTGCTCTACTCCCGTCTTGTGGGCCGGGTGCGCGGCGACGTGTTGATGGTCGGCGGCCTCGCCGCGGCGACGGCCACGTCGCTCGCCTGCGGGCTCGCTGTGATGTGGGGCTGGACCGGGCTCCATACGGTGTTCGCCGCGGCGGTGCTGAACTCGCTTGCGTCCGGCCTCGTCGTCCCCAACGCCATGGCGGGCGCAGTGGCGAGCTGTCCCGAGAGGGCGGGGGCGGCCTCGTCGCTGCTCGGCTTCGTGCAGTTCGGCGTGGCGGCGTTCGCGGCGCAGGTCGGGGCGGTGATTCCGCATGGGGATGCTGGTTGGATGGGTGTTTCGATGGGTGTCATTT
>CAYGUQ010000602.1:0-2556 GCA_964352995.1 uncultured Rhodobacterales bacterium | reverse complement strand
CTCGCTCGGCGGCGCCGTGACGCTGGCGGCGCTGGGGGAGGGCCGCGCGCCGGACCCGAGGCGCACGCCGCAGGCGGTCATCCCGGCCTGCGCCGCGCCGAGCGTGCCCATCAGCATCGGCGCGTTGAGCCAGCCCATGTGGCCGATGCGGAACGCCTTGCCCATCAGCGGCCCAAGCGCGGTGCCGAGCACGAGGCCGAGCTCGTCGCGGCAGAAGGCGCGCATCGCCTCCGGGTCGGCGGCGTCGGGGCCCTCGGTCGCGACGCGCACCGTCGTGACGCTGTCGGCGCGGTGCGCCGGGTCGGCGACATGGAAGCTCAGCGGCCCCTCGCTCGACCACGCCGCCACCGCGGCGCGCGCGGCCCGCGCAAGCGCGGCATGGCGCGCCCAGACCGCCTCCATCCCCTCCTCCGCGAGCATGTCGAGCGCCTCGCGCAGGGCGAAGAGCAGGTGGATCGGCGCGGTGCCGGCGAAGTTCTGGTACTGCTCGCCGCCGCTGCGGCCCGCCCAGCTCCAGTACTGGGTGCGCAGGTCGGCGGACTTCTCGGCCGCGAGCGCGCGCGCGTTGGCCCAGCAGAAGGCGAGGCCCGGCGGCGTCATCAGGCCCTTCTGCGCGCCGCCCACGGTCACGTCCACGCCCCAGGCGTCCATCTCGTAGGGGATGCACCCCTGCGAGGCGATCACGTCGACCATGTAGAGCGCGGGGTGCCCGGCGGCGTCGATGGCGCGGCGGATCGCGGCGATGTCGTTCCTGACGCTGGAGGCGGTGTCGACCTGCACCACGAGCACCGCCCTGATCTCGTGGGCGCGATCCTCGCGCAGCCGCGCCTCCACCGCCGCGGGGTCGACCGCCGCGCCGGGCGCGGCGTGCAGCACCTCGATCTCCACGCCCATCGCCCTGGCGTTCTCGCCCCAGCCCACGGCGAAGCGGCCCGATTCGAGCACCAGCGCCTTGTCCCCGCACGAGAGCGTGTTGGTGATCGCGGCCTCCCACGCGCCATGGCCGTTGGAGATGTAGATGAAGGGCCGCGATTCGGTCCGCGCGACCCAGCGCAGATCGCGCAGGATGCTCTGCGTCGTCTCGACGATGTCGCCTTCGTAGATGTTGATCGCCGGGCGGTTCATCGCCTGCAGCACCCTGTCCGGAATGACCGACGGACCGGGGATCGACAGGAACTCGCGGCCGTTGGCGAGCAGCCCGGGCGCGGCGGCGGGGCGGGACATGGGCGGACTCCCTCAATGAGGCGCGAAGACGGACAGGCGCGTTGCGATGCGAAAGGCTGGGTCAGAGCATCGCCCGCCGCGGCCTCGCGTCAAGGGCGGGTGCTGGAGGCGACGCCCGGAATCGAACCGGGGTGGACGGATTTGCAATCCGCTGCGTAACCACTCCGCCACGTCGCCTCGGAGCACGCTCCGGAGGCAGTCGAGTAGCACCGCCGCGGCGGCCCTGTCCAGCGGCGGCGCGCTACGGCTTCGCCGGCGCCTGAAGCGTCACAGCAGCCGAGCCCTGTCGCGCAAAGACCCGCACGGCCTTCGCTCCGAACAGCTGCTCCGGGGCCAGCGGCGTGTCGGCGCGCAGTCTCTGGGTCAGCCCGGCCGCCCGCGCCGCGCGCTCGACCGCCTCGGGCTCCGCGTCCGGCCCCGGCTGCGCCGGCGGCACGGCGATGAGGTCGAAATCGAGAAACCCCTCCGCGTCAGGGGCGCCGAGCCGCGGCCGCAGCCGCGCGCCGCGCCAACCGTCGCCCTGCGCCGACCCGATGGCCGACAGGATGAAGCCGCGGTGGGTGCGCCCGATCTCGGCGGAGGCCACGTCGTCGACGACGACGCTGGACAGGATTTCGTCCTGAAGCGTCGGCGGCGGCGCCGGCGGCTCGTCGGCGCAGGCCCCGGCGCGCGCCACCGCGACGCCGCCGGCCGCCCCCCGCCCAAGACGCCCGCTCAGGCTCACAGGGATCATCGCGCTCTCCTCCCGCCCCCGCGGCTGGACGCAGCCGGCCCGGGCGCTTACTTCGTTGCTCATGAGCCAGACAGACGCAGACGCCGCCGGCGCGCCGGATTTCGACGCCATCGTCGAGGACATGACGTTCCTCGACGAGTGGGAGGATCGGTATCGCTACGTGATCGACCTTGGCAAGGCGATGCCGCCGATGGACGAGGCGCTAAAGACCGCCGCGACCAAGGTGGACGGCTGCGCCAGCCAGGTCTGGATCGCGCCGCGCCGCGAGGGCGACCGGCTGGACTTCATCGGCGACAGCGACGCGATGATCGTCCGCGGCCTCATCGCCGTGCTCCACGCGCTCTACGCCGGCAAGACCGGGGCGGAGATCCTCGCCATCGACGCGCAGGGGTCTTTCAGGCGGCTGGGGCTGGACCAGGCGCTCTCGTCGCAGCGCTCCAACGGCCTGCGCGCGATGGTGGAGCGCCTGCGGAGGCTGGCGGCGGAGGGCTAGCCGCGGAAGGCCGGCTGCTCCGTCCCTGCCGCGGCGGGCTATCGCAGACAACTGCTTCAGCTTGCCTCCGGCTGCCTTCGGCGCAGCAGACGCTTGCCCTCAAACC
>CAYGUQ010000601.1:0-2558 GCA_964352995.1 uncultured Rhodobacterales bacterium | reverse complement strand
GTGTCGGTCGCCTCGGGCTGGGCGCTCTTCTGAGCCCGCCGGGCCGCCGCATCCGTGGGCGCGGCCGGCTGCGCGGCGCCGACGCCGTCTCGCGGGGAGGCGGCCTGCGCCGTCGCCGCGTCCTGCGTCGCTGTCTGGGCGATGGCGGCGAGCGCGCCGGAGACGACCTGCCCGGCCTCGGGGTCGGCCGCCGCGTCCGTCGCGACGTCGGCCGCGGCCTCGCCTTCGCCTGCGAACTGTTTCCACCGGGGCGCGCCTGCGTTCGGCGCGGCGGGCTGGGCCGCATCGACCTGCGCCGCCGCGTCGCTCTCGCCGCCCTGCGGCTCGGTGGCGCGGTCGCTTTCGGCGAGCACGTCGGAGAAGCGCCGCGGCTCCTCGCGGTCGCGGCGCGGGTCGACGGCGTCGCCTCGGGCGCGTCCCGTCCGCTGTTCAGCCGGCGCCTGCAGACCATCGCGCCGCGGCTCGGCGCGGGCTGGAGCGCCGGGCGTGCGGGCCTTGGCGTCTGTGTCGAACGGCGTGAGCCTGGCGGCGTCCATTGGGGTCCTCCCCTGAAAAGCTGGGGAAACATCGCCCAACAGCCCTTACAGATCGTTTACTCCGGTGCGCGATGCTCCCGGCGAGCCGATGGAGGAGACCCATGGACCCGCTGTCCCCAGTTGCGACGTCGCAGCCCGCCCGTTCCGCAGACGACGCGACTGACCCCGCGCGGCGCGCCGCCATGCGCGAGGCGGCGGTTGAATTCGAAGCCGTTTTCATCGCCCAGATGCTCGAGCACAGCGGCGTGGGCCGCGCGCCGGAGGCCTTCGGCGGCGGCGCCGGCGAGGATGCGTTCCGCTCGCATCTTCTCGGCGAGCAGGGGCGAATCATGGCGCGCAGCGGCGGCATCGGACTGGCCCAGGAGATCTATGAGGCGTTGCTGAAGCGCGAAGGCGGCGCCGTGGAGAAGACGCGATGAGCGGATCCTCGCTGTGGCGGCGCGCCCCCGATCCCTTGCGCGCCGTGGCGGCCGCGGATCACTCCCTGAGCGAGGAGCGTCGACTGCTGTTCAGCGGCGACCTGCCGGGCGTGGTCGACGTGGCCGACCGGCGCGTCGCGGAGATGGCGGCGCTGGAGCGCCTCCTCGACGCCGAGCCGGCAGACCCAGACAGGCTCGCAGAAGGGCTGCGCAAGTTCCGCTCCCGCGCCGAACGCCACGCGAAGCTGCTCGAAGCCGCGATGTCCGGCGCGCAGGCGGCCCGTCGCAAGCTCAAGGCGATCGACGAGGCGCGCACCTCGCTGCCCGGCTACGACGCCAGCGGCGCACCCCGCGCGCGGAGCGTGAGCCAGGGTCTCGGCCGCAAGGCGTGACCCCGGCTGCTAACGCCGCGTTAGAGATTTTCGATCAGAACGGTTGTGCGCGCAGAACGCGGAACGCGCTGTAGTAAGCGTACAAAACGTCAGAAGACGTCTCTCCCGGAACAGGAAAAAACCTGTCCGATAGCGCAATTGTGGCGAAAAAAACGTCGTCACACGCACAAAGGAAGAGACAATGTCGTCCATTCTTACCAACAACTCGTCGATGGTGGCGCTCAATACCCTGCGCAGCATCAACAAGCAGCTCGGCGACGTGCAGGGCAACATCTCCACCGGCAAGAAGATCGCCAGCTCCCGCGACAACGCGGCGATCTGGTCGGTGTCGGCGGTGATGAACTCCGACGTCACCGGCTTCAAGGCGATCACGGACTCGCTCTCGCTCGGCCAGTCGACGCTGAACGTCGCCCGCACCGGCGCCGAGACCGTCAACAAGCTGCTCGACGAACTGAAGGGCCGCATCGTGGCCGCCCAGTCCGACAACGTCGACCGCAGCAAGATCCAGGCCGACGCCGCCGAACTGCGCAGCAACATCAACGCCACCGTCGTGGCGTCGCAGTTCAACGGCCTGAACATCCTGCAGCGTGACGTGGCCGATCCGGTGGTCGAGGTCGTCGGCTCGCTCGACCGCGACAGCTCGGGCAACGTGACGGCCGCCACCATCGACGTCACCCGCGCCACCCTCGACGAGGGCGTCGCCGCCACCGCCGTGGCCAATGGCGCGGTGGACTCGGTGACCGGCACCGACCTCGCGGCGACCAACCTGACCGACGCCATCGGCGCCGGCGGCACCTACGCCGTGGGCGACAAGATCGCGATCTCGATCGTCGGTCAGGACAACGGCCGCGGCATCATCCTCAGCTACGAGGTCACCGCGACCGACACCGGCGCCGACGGCAGCACCGCCGCCACGGCGGCTGAGATGGTGCTGCGCGCGAGCCGCGCCATGGCCGTCCAGCTGGAGTCGTACGCCACGGCGGAGACCGGCGCCGGCGCGACGGCGAACCTCGCCACCGAAACGACGCAGGCGAACATCACCTCGGCGCTCACCGCCGCGGGCACTGCGCTGTTCGGCAACATGACGTTCACCGCCGCGGCGGCGGGCATCACGGTGGCGGCCACCACCGCGGGTCGTTCGACGGAGCTGACCCTCAACGGCGCGCAGACCGGCGGCCTCGCGGAGCTCGGCCTGATCGACGTGTCGACCA
>CAYGUQ010000600.1:0-2581 GCA_964352995.1 uncultured Rhodobacterales bacterium | reverse complement strand
GGCGGCTTTCCTCGAAAGGATCGAGCGTCTGGGCGTGCCCGCGCGCGTCGCGGCGGTGCCCGGCGCGACGCTGACGCAGGTCAACATCCACGACCCTGACGGCAATCACATCCATGTCGACTTTGCAGAGCTGGCCTGACGCCCCTGCGGCTTCCGCGACGCGCGCAACGGGTCTATATCGCCTGCATTCCAGCGATGCGGGGGCCAACACATGAAGATCGGCATTCTCCAGACCGGGAACGTGCGCGGCGACCTCGCCAACGCGTTCGGCGAGTACCCGCCGATGTTCGACCGGCTGCTGAACGGCGCCGGCGGCGACTTCGCGCTCGAGGCGTTCGAGATCGTCAACGGCGCGCCGACCCCGTCCCCGCAGGACGCGGACGGCTGGGTGGTGACGGGCTCCAAGCACGGCGTCTACGACCCGCTGCCCTGGATCGATCCCCTCAAGGCGTTCCTGCGCGCCGCCCGCGCCGCCGGGCGGCCGATCGTCGGGGTCTGCTTCGGACATCAGATCCTCGCCGAGGCCTTCGGCGGGCGCGCGGTGAAGCATCCGGGCGGCTGGAACCTCGGCGCCGGGGACTTCACGCTCGGCGTCGACGGCGCCGCGCCGGCTTGGCTCCGGGCGCTGGGGAATGGCGCGCGGCTGCACAGCATCCATCAGGATCAGGTGGTCGCGCTGCCGGCCGACGCGACGATCTGGGCGCGTTCGGCGGGCTGCGAGATCGCCGGCGCGCTCTATGGCGACCCGTCGGCGCCGGATGCGGTGTCGATCCAGCCGCACCCGGAGTTCGCGCCCGATTTCGCGGCGGCGCTGATCGACAAGCTCATCGAGGACGGGCGCGTCGAGCCGGGGCAGGGGGCCGACGCGCTCGCCAGCATCGACGCCGCGCCCGTGCACAACGCCGCCATAGGCCGCGCGCTCGCGGACTTTCTCGCCGGCGCCGTCGCCGCCCGCCGCGCGGCGTGAGCGACGAGGCTGCGCGCGCCCGCGCCCGCGCGACCGCCGTCGGCTGCGTCGCCGTGGCCCTGTGGGCCGCGCTGGCGCTGCTCACCGTCGCGACGAGCCCCGTTCCGCCCTTCCAGCTCGCCGCGATGTGCTTTTTCGTGGGCGGTCTCGCCGGGCTCGCCGACGCGCGGCTGCGCGGCGTCGACCTGCGCACGGCGCTCCGCCAGCCCTGGCCGGTCTGGCTGGTGGGCGTGGGCGGGCTCTTCGGCTACCACTTCTCGTACTTCACCGCGCTGCGCGGCGCGCCGGCGGCCGAGGCGTCGCTGATCGCCTATCTCTGGCCGCTGCTCATCGTGCTGTTCTCGGGACTGCTGCCCGGAGAGCGGCTGCGCGCGCGCCATGTCGTCGGCGCCGTGGCGGGCTTCGCTGGGGCGGCGCTGCTGCTCGCGCCCGACGAGACCGGCGGCTCCGGCGAGGCGCTCGGCTACGCCGCCGCCTGCGCCTGCGCGCTGATCTGGTCGAGCTATTCGGTGCTGTCGCGGGTGGTGGGCGCCGCGCCGACCCACGCCGTCGCCGGCTTCTGCCTCGTCAGCGCGCTGCTTGCCGCGATCAGCCATGCGGCGCTGGAGACGACCGTCTGGCCTGAGGACGCGCTCGGCTGGCTCGCCGCGCTCGCGCTCGGCCTCGGGCCTGTCGGCGGCGCCTTCTATGCGTGGGACGTGGGGTGCAAGCGGGGGGACATCCAGCTTCTCGGCGTGGCGGCCTACGCGGCGCCGGTGCTCTCGACCGTTCTGCTGGTGGTCGCCGGAATGGCCGAAGCCACCCCGGCTCTCGTGATCGCCGCCGCCCTCATCACGGGCGGCGCGCTCATCGCGTCCGGCGTCGCGCCGGGTCGGAAAGCCTGAGGGGCGCGCGCCCCGTCAGTGAACCTGCGCGGAGATGCGCGTGATCTCCTCCTTGAGCTTCAGCTTTTCCTTCTTCATGGAGACGATGGCGAGCTCGTCGGCGCCCGGGTGGCGCTGCTCGGATTCGATGCGGTCGGAGAGGGTCTCGTGCTTGCGGCGAAGCTCCGTAAGGTGCGAGTGCAGGCTCATTGGCGACCTCCATGCAGTGGACCAGTCACGAAAGTAGAGCATGGCCGTCGCCTTCGTGTCACGCGGAAGAATGGTCAACCGTTGCGTGCATTTGGCGCAGTTTGCTCGCGAATCGTACCGGTCCGGAACGTGGTTCAGAGGCGCAGCGCCCCGCCGTCGCGGAGGACCGCCAGCGCCTCGGGGGCGAAGTCGTCCCCGTCTTTCACGTGGGCCGGTCCGGCGTGCATCACAAGGGGCGCCAGCAGGCGGAAGGGCGCGCGGCTGTCCTTGCGGGCGCGCAGCAGCACCCGCCCGGCCTCGCGCCCCGCGCGCGCCTGGATCGGCAGCAGCGCGACGTCGCCCGCCCGGCCGGCGAGCGCGCCGAGCATCTCGGGCAGGCGTTCGGCGCGGTGGATCAGCGTGATCCATCCGCCCTGCCGCAGCCGGCGCAGTCCGCAGTCGATCCATGTCGCCAGCGCCGCCGCGCCTTCCCGCCGCGCCGCGTCCCGGCCCGCGTCCGACGCGCAGGCGCCGTGGGCGGGAAAGAAGGGCGGGTTGGCGA
>CAYGUQ010000599.1:0-2582 GCA_964352995.1 uncultured Rhodobacterales bacterium | reverse complement strand
CTGTCGCGGATCGTCGTCGCCGCCGCGAGCGCCGCCATGCCGTTGAGATCGGCGCCCGAGGACGCCGCCGTCGCCGAGGTGTTCGGCACCTTGTCGGTCGCCGTCGCCGTCACCCGCACGCGCTCGGGCGACAAACCGAAGACCTCCGCCACGACGCCGCGCACCTTGGTGTGCAGCCCCTGGCCCATCTCCGTGCCGCCATGGTTCGCCTGCACCGAGCCGTCCTGGTAGACATGCACCAGCGCGCCGGCCTGATTGTACCAGGTCGCCGTGAAGCTGATGCCGAACTTCACCGGCGTCAGCGCGATCCCCTTGCGCACGATCCGGCTGTCGCGATTGAAGGCGAGGATCGCCGCGCGCCGCGCCGCATAGCCGCTCGACGCCTCCAGCTCGGCTATAATCCGCGGCAAGATGTTGTCTTCAACCTTTTGATGGTATGGGGTTACATCACGACCTTCACTGTAGAAATTAAGCTTCCGCACCTCCAGCGGGTCACGCCCGGTCGCATAGGCGATCTCCTCCACGATCCGCTCCGCCGCGACCACGCCCTGCGGCCCGCCGAAGCCGCGGAAGGCGGTGTTGGAGACGGTGTGCGTCATCTGCGGCTGCGAGACGAGCTTCGCCGCGGGGTAGAAATAGGCGTTGTCGGCGTGAAACAGCGCCCGATCCGTCACCGGCCCCGAGAGGTCCGACGAGAAGCCGCAGCGCGCCGCGAAGGCCGCGTCGACGGCGTGGATGCGGCCCGTCTCGTCGAAGCCGACGTCATAGCGCACGCGGAAGTCATGCCGCTTACCCGTTGAAATCATGTCGTCATCGCGGTCCGGCCGAAGCTTCACCGCGCGCCCCCACCGCATCGCCGCCAGCGCCGCGACCACGGCGAAGAGGTTGCTCTGGGTCTCCTTGCCGCCGAAGGCGCCGCCCATCCGCCGCACCAGCACCGTCACCGCGTTCGCCGGCAGGCCGAGCGCCGCGGCGGCCATGTGCTGCACTTCGCTGGGGTGCTGGGTGGAGGAATGGATCACGACCCCGTCGTCCTGCGGGATCGCGAGCGCTATGTGGCCTTCGAGGTAGAAGTGATCCTGCCCGCCGATCCGCATCTCGCCCGAAAGCCGCCGCGGCGCCGCCGCCAGCGCCGTAGCGGCGTCGCCGATCGTCAGCGTGAGCGGCGGCGTGACGAGCGGCAGGCCCATGGCCTCGGCCGCCTCGATGTCGGCGGCGTGCGGCAGCTCTTCGTAGTCCGCCTGCGCCAGCCGCGCCGCCGCGCGGGCCTGCGCGCGGGTGGCGGCCACCACGGCGAACATCGGCTGCCCGTGAAACAGCACGCGGTCCTCGGCGAAGACCGGCTCGTCATGGCGGTGGGTGGGCGAGATGTCGTTGACGCCGGGGAGGTCCCGCGCCGTCAGCACGCCGGCGACGCCGGGCGCCGCGAGCACCGCGGCGAGGTCGAGCGCGGCGATCCGCGCATGGGCGCGCTCCGACAGGCCGAGGCAGGCGTGCAGGCAGCCCTCCGGCTCCGGCAGGTCGTCGATATACTCGGCGCGGCCCGAGACGTGGAGCCAGGCGCTCTCGTGGCGGTCGGCGCCGTCGCCCTGCTCCAGGCGCTGCGCGGCGGGATCGGCGGGCGGCGCATGGCGGTTCATATCAGGCGACCTCCAGCCCTTTGATCCCTGCGTCCTCCAGCGCGAAGCGGCGCAGCAGGTTGGCGGCGGCCGTGCGACGATAACCGGCCGATCCGCGCCAGTCGCTGAGCGGCTCGAAGTCCTCCGCCAGCGCCGCCGCCGCGCCCTCCGCCGCCGCCTCGCCCCACGGGTTTCCGATGAGCGCGGCCTCGGCGCGCCTGGCGCGCGCGGGCGTGCCGGCCATGCCGCCGAAGGCGATGCGCGCCGCCTCGACCGTTCCGGAGGCGTCGACCCGCAGCCACATCGCCCCGCAAAGCGTTGAGATGTCTTCGTCGCGCCGCTTGGAGAGCTTGGCGACCCGAAGCCGCTCGCCTGGCCCCGCCGCGGGCAGGAACACGCTCTCGACGAACGCGTCGGGGGCGCGGTCCTGCCTGCCATACTCCAGGAAGAAGTCCTCCAGCGCGATCTCCCGCCGCGCCGCGCCGCGCCTCAGCGTCAGCCGCGCGCCAAGCGCGATGAAGGGCGGCGGCGTGTCGCCGATGGGCGAGCCGTTGGCGATGTTGCCGCCGATCGTGCCCATCGCCCGCACCTGCGGCCCGCCGATCCGGTTCCAGAGCGTCGCGAGCGCAGGGTGCGCCCGCAGCAGCGCCGGCGCCGCCTCCGCGTAGGTCACGCAGGCGCCGAGGCGCAGCCCCTCCGCCGTCTCCTCGACGCTGCTCAGTTCCCTGACGCCGCCAATGAGGATCGTCGCGCCGACCGGCCGCAGGTTCTTGGTGATCCAGAGGCCGACGTCGGTCGCGCCGGCCACAACTGTCGCGCCCGGCGCCTCGGCCAGCGCGGCGGCGAGATCGTCGGCGTCGGCGGGGACGATCAGCCTGTCCTCGCCGGCGCCGATGTCGATCCGCGCCCCGTCCGCCATCGCGCGCAGCCGCGCCGCCGTCGCCGCGGCGCCGGCGGCGCGGC
>CAYGUQ010000598.1:0-2587 GCA_964352995.1 uncultured Rhodobacterales bacterium | reverse complement strand
CCGCTCCCCTGTTCGCCGCCCCCCTGCTGACCGGCCCCGTGCTGGCCCAGCAGGCCGCGACGCCCCTCGCCATCGACGCCGAACTCGGCGCCTCCGCCGACGCCGTCCGCGCCTCGCTGACCGGCATGGGCTACGAGGTCCGCAAGATCGAGACCGAGGACGGCAAGATCGAGGCCTATGTCGTCAAGGGCGACGAGAAGGCCGAGATCTACGTCAGCCCCGCCTCGGGCCGCGTCACCAAGATCGAGCGCAATTGAGGGGGGCGGGAGATGTCCTCCATCGACATCGATGAAGCCGGGCGCGAAAGCGCCCGCCAACCCCTCCGCGACACGGCGCACCCCGACACGGCGCTCCCTGCACGCGTGATCGACGTGTGGGACCCGCTGGTCAGGCTGATCCACTGGAGCCTCGCGCTCGCCATCCTGCTCGACGGCTTCGTGCTGGAGGAGAACCTGCTCCACGAATGGGTCGGCTACGCCGCGCTGGGGCTGGTGGCGGTGCGGCTGGTCTGGGGCCTCGTCGGCTCTGCGCCGGCGCGCTTCTCGGCCTTTCCGCCCTCACCGGCCGCGGCGTTCCGGCACCTCCGGGCGATCCTGAGCGGCGACCGTTCGGCGCACCTGTCGCACAACCCGCTCGGCGCGTTGATGGCGTATAACCTGTGGCTGAGCGTTCTGGCGGTCTGCGCGACGGGGGTGATGATGACGACGACGGCCTGGTTCGGCGTCGAGTGGGTGGAGGAGGCGCATGAGGCCGCCTTCGCCTGGGTGATGGCGTCGGTGGCGCTGCACCTGATCGGCGTCGCCCTCGACACGCGCCGCACCGGCGTCGGGCTGGTCCGCGCCATGGTCGACGGCAGGAAGCGCGTGCCGGCGGGCGTGCGGGTCGAATGAAGCTTCCGCGCATCATCGCGATCACCGGCGAGCGGCGGGCCTGGGCGCTCGCCGCCGTCATCCTCGTGCAGGGCCTCTGCGCGCTGTTCTTCGCCGCCGACGCCGCCTTCGACTTCACCGAGCGCGGCGCGTCGGGCTCGGCGCATCTCGCGCTCGAGGCGGTCGCCGCGGCCGCGCTCGCCGCCGGAACGCTGTTCCTGATGGCCGAACTCCGCCGGCTGCTGACGCGGCAGGAGGCGCTGCGGCGCGGCGTGATGGCGGCGCGCGGCGAGATGGCCGAGGTCATCGACGGCTTCTTCGACCGCTGGCGCCTGACGCCGGCGGAGCGCGACGTGGCGCTGATGGCGCTCAAGGGCCTCGACAACGACGCCATCGCCGAGGTCCGCGGCGCGGCCGCCGGCACCGTGAGGGCGCAGTGCGCCCGCGTCTACGCCAAGGCCGGCGTGGACAGCCGCGCCCAGCTCATGAGCGTCTTCATCGAGGAATTGCTCGCCGAGCCGCTTTCGCGCGAGCGCGGGAAGGCCTGACGCCCCCCCGCCGTCAGGCCGCGCGCCGCGCCGCGTCCGCGCCGAACGCGCTCAGCGGCCGATAGCCGATCCGCAGGCCGCCCCAGTGCCTGCCGCGCACGAGGATCGGGGCGCTGATGTCCTTCATGGTGACGAAGTTGCCGCCGCCCATGTCGCGCCGGTAGGCCTGGATCGTCACCGGCGCCGTCGAGCGGCCGGCCGCCAGCCCCACGCGGTCCTGGAAGAAGCGGCGGTTGCGGCTCTGCGCGGCGTTCTTCACCGGGTCCGGGCCCTGCGGCGCGGAGAACTTGCGGTTGTGCGTCGGCAGGAAGCCGTCGAGGTTCACGGCGGCGGAGAACGCCACATGCTCGCCGAGCGCCAGCGCTCCTTCGAGAACCGGCGGCAGCGCCGCGTCGGTGAACGGCACGAAGGCGGTCATGAACTGCTGCGGATTCGAGCCCTCGATCGGCGCGTAGTCGCGGCTGAACAGGGCTTCCATGGCGATGCGGCCGCTGGCGACGCCCTCCTCGAACAGCCGGCCGATCTCGGCCGCGCGGCTCTGCACGGCGTCCTCCATGCTGTCGTCGCGCAGCAGAACCCCCTCCACACGCCGGCGCAGCCCGCCCGCCGCGGCCTCCAGTTCCTCGGCGGCGACGCCGGTGCGCTGGGCGATGGCGCCGACGCGCCCGGCCGCGCCGCCGGCGGCGCCGAGCCGCGAGAGCGTGTCCCGCAGCGCGTCGTTCTGCGCCGCGCAGGCCGCGTGGATGTCGCGGGCCGAGCCGGTGACGGCGTCCGCGTCCTCGTCGATGCGGCTCAGGACGTCGGCGCACTCGTGGATGCGCTTGACCGCCTCGTCGACCGCCTGATTGTTCTGCGCGATCTTCGTCTCGATGTCGCGCGAGGCCGTCGCCGTCCGGCCCGCGAGGGCCTGGATCTCCGCCGCGACCACCGCGAAGCCTCGGCCGGCCTCCCCGGCGCGGGCGGCCTCGACGGCGGCGTTGACGCCGAGCAGCTTGGTCTGCTGCGCGATCATCCCGGTCATCTCAAGCAGCGCGCCGATCTCGCGCGAGCGCTGGACGAGTTCGCCGATGGCGCTGCGCGCGCCCTCCGCCCCCTCCTTGGCGCGGCGCGCGGCGTCGGCGGCGCGGCGCGCCGCGGCCTCGCCGGCGTCGGCGTTGCCGGCCACGGTCG
>CAYGUQ010000597.1:0-2597 GCA_964352995.1 uncultured Rhodobacterales bacterium | reverse complement strand
AAGCTCCACGCGGCGAGCGCGAGCCTCCAGCGCATCGGCGGCAGCCACGCCCAGCGCGACGTCTTCGCGAGGCTGATGGTCGCCGCCGCGCTCAAGGCGGGCCTGTGTTCGGAAGCCGAGCGGGCGCTGAACCTGCGCCCCGGCCTTCGTCCGGCCGCCGCGGCGGACGGCTATGTCGGCCGCCGCCGCGCCGAGATCGCCCGCGGCGCGGCGCTCGACGCCGCCCATGCGCCCGCCCTGCGCGCCTCCGACGCCGCCCGGCTGCACGCCTGAGTCGCGGGCGCCGCCCGAGCTGGCCGCGTCAGGGCGCGACCCAGCGCCCGACCCAGCTTTCGTCGCGACCCTCGGCGCGCCAGTCGAACACGGCGCGCCGGTGCCCGCGCGCGGCGAGATAGAGCCATTCGACGCGGTCCACCGTCAGCAGGACGGCGCGGAAGTTCTCCCGGCCAGCGTCAAGCGGCGCGGCGCGCATGGCGGCGGTTGGGTCGCCCTCCTGCGGCGCGTCGAGGGCCGCGCCCGGCGGCAGGGCGCGGTAGCAGAGCCGCGATCCCGGCGCCGAGCCGGCCCAGGCCGCGTCGGCCTCCGGCCCGTCGGCGGCGACGACGGCCGCGCCGCGCGCCCGGATCTGGATCTTGGCGCGCGGGTCGTAGGCGCAGAGCTCCACCCGCGGCGCGCGCGCGATCTCCGCGGCCTTGGTCGAGCGCGCGTCGGTGTGCACGCGCAGCCGCCGCGTCGCGCGCGCCGCCCCGCGCAGCACCACCGAGCGCAGCCGCGCCCCGCCGTCGAGCCCCACGCTCGCGAGCTGCGCGATATGCATCGCCGAGCGCCGGTCCGCCGCGCCGCGCGCCAGCAGCCGCCAGGCCTCCGCGAGGCTCTCGTCGAGGTCGTCGTAGAACCGCGCGTCGAGCGCCGCCTGCGGATCGTCGGGGTTGGGCGGCTGCGGCGGGTTCGCCATCAGCCCCGCTCCGCCAGCGCGTCGGCGAGGACGGCGCGGGCGACGGCGGGGTCGGCGTCGCGCACCACCCGCGTCCGCCCGATGTCGTCGGCCAGCACGAAGGCGATGCGCCCGCCGCGCGCCTTCTTGTCGTTGGCCATCAGCGCCAGCAGCGCGTCGGCGTCGGGCAGGTCGCCCGCAATGTCGGCGAGCCGCGCCTTCGCGCCCATCGCCGCCAGATGCGCCGCCACGCGGCTCGGGGCCTCCTGCGGGCACATCCCCAGCCGCGACGACATCTCGAACGCGAGCCCCAGCCCCACCGCGACCGCCTCGCCGTGCAGCAGCCGCTGCGAATAGCCGGTCGCCGTCTCCAGCGCATGCGCGAAGGTGTGGCCGAGGTTCAGCAGCGCCCGGTCGCCGGTCTCGAACTCGTCGCGCGCCACGATCTCGGCCTTCATCGCGACGCAGCGCGCCACCGCCGCGACCAGCGCCGCCATGTCGCCCGCCTTCAGCGCCGGCCCCTGCGCCTCCAGCCACGCGAAGAACGCCGCGTCGCCCAGCAGGCCGTATTTCGCGACTTCGCCGTAGCCGGCGAGGAACTCCCGCGGGTCCAGCGTGCCGAGCGCGGCCGTGTCCGCCAGCACCAGCGCGGGCTGGTGGAACGCGCCGATCAGGTTCTTGCCCTGCGCCGCGTTGATCCCGGTCTTGCCGCCGACCGAGCTGTCGACCTGCGCGAGCAGCGTGGTGGGGATCTGCGCGAAGGCGACGCCGCGCTTCAGCACCGCCGCCGCGAAGCCCGCGAGGTCTCCGATCACCCCGCCGCCGAAGGCGACGACCAACTCCTCGCGCCCGAGCCTGAGGTCGAGCAGCCAGCCGAGGCAGCGCTCCAGCATCGCCATCGACTTGGTCGCCTCGCCCGGCGGCAGCGCCAGCGTCTCGGCGCGCAGCCCGCCGGCGGCGAGGCCCGCCGCCAGCGCAGGCCCGTGCAGCGCCGCGACCGTCTCGTCGGTGATCACCGCCACGCGCCCCGAGCGCGCCAGCGGCGCCAGCCGCGCGCCGGCCTCCGCCAGCAGTCCCGGCCCGATGAGGACGTCGTAGGCCCGTTCGCCGAGGCCGACGCGCACGGTCTCGCGCATGGCCGCGCCCGCGCCGGCGCTCACGTCAGGGCTCCGGCGGCGTCGAGCGCGGCGAGGATCTGCGCGACCACCGCGTCGTGCGGCGCGTCCGACGCGCTCTCGACCGTCAGGTCTGCCGCAGCGTAGGCCGGGTGGCGCTCGCTCATCAGTCTGGCGAGGATCTCGCGCGGGTCGCCCGAGCGCAGCAGCGGCCGGTCGCTCTTGCGCCCGGTGCGCTCAACCAGCGTGTCGAGGTCGGCGCGGATCCAGACCGAGACGGCGCGCTCAGCGATCAGCGCCCGCGTCTGCGCGTTCATGAAGGCGCCGCCGCCGGTCGCGAGCACATGGGGCGGGCCGTCGAGCAGCCGCGCGATCACCCGGCGCTCGCCGTCGCGGAACGCCGCCTCGCCGAGCTCCTCGAAGATCGAGGGGATGTCCATGCCCGCCGCCGCGGCGATCTCGGCGTCGCTGTCGTGAAACGCCGCGCCCAGCGTTTCGGCGAGCCGCCGCCCGACGCTCGACTTGCCGGCGCCCATCAGCCCGATCAG
>CAYGUQ010000596.1:397-2598 GCA_964352995.1 uncultured Rhodobacterales bacterium | reverse complement strand
GGCGGCCGCGGTGATGGCGGTGATGTCCGTCATCGTCTTCGTCGGCGTCTACGCCGTCGGCAACCCCGTCGACATCGTGATCCCGCCCGACGCCACCCAGGATGTGCGGGAGGAGGCGATACGCCGTCTCGGCCTCGATCAACCGCTCTGGCGGCAATACCTGTTGTTCATAGGCGGCGTGGCGCAGGGCGATTTCGGGCGCTCCTTCATCTACAACGAGCCGGTGCTGTCGCTGA
The DNA here is from genome assembly GCA_964352995.1 of uncultured Rhodobacterales bacterium. Classification (GTDB taxonomy): domain Bacteria; phylum Pseudomonadota; class Alphaproteobacteria; order Rhodobacterales; family Rhodobacteraceae; genus Rubrimonas. The sequence goes on along the minus strand of CAYGUQ010000596.1, from coordinate 2,362 downwards.
TCGCGGGCCGGGCGCCGGCGACCATCGAGCTCGTGCTGATCTCGGTGCTGTTCGCGACCGTCCTCGGCGTGTCGCTGGGCGTCTACGCGGGCTACCGGCCTCATGCGCCGCTCGCCCGAGCGATCATGGCGCTCTCGGTGCTCGGCTTCTCGGTGCCTACCTTCTGGGTGGGCCTGATACTCATCCTCACCTTCGCCGTCTCGCTGGGCTGGCTGCCGGCGGGCGGCCGCGGAGAGACCGTGCTGATCCTCGGCGTTCCCTGGAGCTTCCCCACGCTCGACGGCCTGACCCACATCGCCCTGCCCGCCCTCAACCTCGCGCTCTTCAAGATGGCGATGATGATCCGCCTCGCCCGCTCGGGCGTGCGCGAGATCATGCTGACCGACACGATCCGCTTCGCCCGCGCCGCCGGCGTCTCCGAGGCGACGATCCTGCGGCGCCATGTGCTGAAGCTGATCGCGGCGCCGATCATCACCGTCTTCGGGCTGGAGCTCGGCTCGACGCTCGCCTTCGCGGTGGTGACCGAGACGATCTTCTCCTGGCCCGGCATGGGCAAGCTGATCATCGACAGCATCACGCTGCTCGACCGCCCCGTGATGGTCGCCTACCTGATCCTGACCGCGCTGCTCTTCGTCACCATCAACCTGCTGGTGGACCTCGCCTACGCCGCCATCGACCCCCGCGTGCGCGCAGGCGAGGCGCGATGAGCGCGCCCGCCACGCCGCTCACGCTCTTCTGGGCCGACTTCCGCGAGAACCGCGTCGCGCTGGCGGCGCTGGCGGTGGTCGCGCTGATCGCGCTTGCGGCGATCTTTGCGCCGCTGATCGCGCCGCAGGACCCCTACGACCTCGCGACGCTGTCGCTGATGGACGCGCGCCGCCCGCCCGGCTTCATCGGCTCGGGCGGCTACGTCCACTATCTCGGCACCGACCCGCAGGGCCGCGACCTCGTCTCGGCGATCCTCTACGGGCTGCGCATCTCGATACAGATCGGCGTCGCCGCCGGCGTCGTTGCGCTGACGCTCGGCGCCACGCTCGGCGTCGCGGCCGCCTATCTCGGCGGGCGGCTGGAGGCGCTCATCATGCGGGCGGTCGACCTGCAGCTTTCGTTCCCGCCGATCCTGCTGGCGCTGGTGCTCTCGGCGCTGATGGGTCAGGGCAGGCTCCAGCTCATCGCCGCGCTGGTGGCGGCGCAATACGCCTATTTCGCGCGCACGGCCTATGGCGCCGCTTCGGCCGAGCGGCGGAAGGACTATGTCGAGGCCGCGCTCGCCACGCCGCTCCGCGGCGGACGCGTTGTCTTCCGCCACCTGCTGCCGAACTGCGCGCCGCCGCTGATCGTCGTCGCCACGGTGCAGATCGCCAACGCCATCTCGCTGGAGGCGACGCTCAGCTTCCTCGGCCTTGGCCTGCCGGTCGACGAGCCCTCGCTGGGCATGCTGATCGCCAACGGCTTTCCCTACATGATGAGCGGGCGGAGCTGGATCTCGGTCTATCCCGGCGTCGCGCTGATCGTGCTGATCGTCGCCATCAACCTCGTCGGCGACCAGGTGCGCGACCAGTTCAACCCGAGGCTCAAGCGATGAGCCCGCCGGTTCTCGAAGTCGCGAACCTGACCACCGAGTTCGCCCTGCGAGGCGGCGGCGCGGCGACGGCGGTCGACGGCGTGTCGTTCTCGCTGGCGCGCGGCGAGATCGTCGGTCTGGTCGGCGAGAGCGGCTCCGGCAAGAGCGTCACGGGCTTCTCCCTCATGGGCCTGATCGACCCGCCCGGCCGCATCGCCGGCGGCTCGGTGCGGCTCAACGGCGCGGAGCTCGCGGGGATGGGCGCGGAGGGCCTGCGGTCGCGGCGCGGGCGCGAGATCGCCATGATCTTTCAGGACCCCATCGCGACGCTGAACCCGCTTCTGACCGTCGGCGCGCAGATGCGCATGGCGTTGGCCGCGCACGCCCGCATGTCGCGGCGG
>CAYGUQ010000596.1:0-387 GCA_964352995.1 uncultured Rhodobacterales bacterium | reverse complement strand
CTCCGGCGGCAGGCGCCAGCGCGTCGCCATCGCCATCGCCCTGCTGCACGCGCCGTCGGTGGTGATCGCCGACGAGCCGACCTCGGCGCTCGACGTCTCGGTGCAGGCGCAGATCCTCGTGGAGATGCGCGCGCTCGCCGCCGAGACGGGCCTGTCGCTCATCTGGATCAGCCACGACCTCGCCGTCGTTTCGGGCTTCGCCAGCCGCATCCTCGTGATGTACGCCGGGCGCGTCGTCGAGCAGGGGACGGCTGAGGCGGTGCTGAGCGCGCCGCGCCACCCCTACACCCGCGGCCTCATCGATTCGCTGCCCGCCGCCGCGAGGCCGGGCGAGCCGCTGCGCCAGATCCCCGGCGGCGGCGGGCAGCGAATCGATGAGGCCGCGGG
>CAYGUQ010000595.1:0-2607 GCA_964352995.1 uncultured Rhodobacterales bacterium | reverse complement strand
GCCTCGGCGGCCTCGGGAGCCGGCGCGGCCTCGGGGGCAGGCGCCGCTTCCGGCGCCGGCGTCGCAGCGGCCACCTCGGTCGCAGGCTCGGCGGCAGGTTCAGCGGCGGCGCGCGCCTCCGGCAGCGGCAGGTTGGAGCCGCCCTCGGCGTTCAGATAGGCGATGACCGCGGCGCGCTCCTCGGGCTTGGCGAGACCCGCGAAGCCCATGCTCGTGCCGGGCGCCCAGCTCTTCGGGTTCTCGAGGAAGGCGTAGAGATTCTCGAAGGTCCACTCGTCGGCGTGCTCGGCGAGCGCGCCGGAGTAGTTGAAACCGTCGATCGCCTGAACCGGACGGCCGACGACCTGCCAGAGCGACGGGCCGACGCCGTTGGCGCCTTCCTCGAGCTTGTGACAGGCGGCGCATTTGCGGAACACCTTGGCGCCGTCGTCCACGCTCGCCGCGGCCAGCAGCGTGGCCATGTCGGCCTCCGCAGGCGCCTCGGCGTCCCCGGCGTCGTCGCTCTCGATCTCCAGCGCGTAGGCGAGCCGCTCGGGTTCGTCGACGTGATAGAGCGACTCCGACACGAAGTTGGCCAGCAGATAGACCAGCAACGCGGCGGTGAGCGCGCCGAAGATCTTGTTGAACTCCATAGTGTTCATGCGGGAACAACCTTTTCGTGGCTTGGGCCGCCCAGGCGCCGCGGCGGCGGGGCGATCTTGCGGTTCGGCGCGCAATATGCCCTTCCGGGCCTCTCAGGCAAGCTGTATAGCGCGCGACGAAACGTCGGGGGAGAGGGTCCGCGGCGGGATCTGCGGAGAAATCGACATGAATTCAGGGCCGTTGACGGGCATGGGCGCGCAGGCGTCGGGGCGGATCGCTTTCCAGGGCGAGCTCGGCGCCTACTCGCATCAGGCCTGCCGGGAGGTGTTTCCGGAGATGGAGCCGCTGCCCTGCGCGAGCTTCGAGGACGCCATCGCCGCGGTGAAGGGCGGCGACGCGCGCCTTGCGATGCTGCCGGTCGAGAACTCGCTCTACGGCCGCGTGGCGGACATCCACCACCTGCTGCCGGACAGCGGCCTCTACATCATCGGCGAGCATTTCGTGCCGATCCGCCTTCAGCTTCTCGGGGCGGAGGGCGCCACGCTGGAGGCCGTGACGGAGGCGCAGAGCCACACCGTCGCGCTCGGCCAGTGCCGCCGCTTCCTCAAGGACCGCGCGATCAGGCCGGTGATCGGGGCGGACACGGCGGGCTCCGCGGCGCTTGTGGCGCAAGGCGGAAAGCCCGAGCGGGCGGCCATCGCGTCGCGCCTCGCCGGCGAGATCTACGGGTTGACGGTGCTGGCTGAGGACATCGAGGACGCCAGCCACAACACGACGCGCTTCCTCGTGATGAGCCGCCAGAAACTCGAGGCCGACCCGCAGGGCGGGCCGGCGATCACGACATTCGTCTTCCAGGTCCGCAACGTGCCGGCGGCGCTCTACAAGGCGATGGGCGGCTTCGCGACGAACGGCGTCAACATGCTCAAGCTGGAAAGCTACATGACCGACGGCTCGTTCACGGCGACGCAGTTCTACGCCGACATCGAGGGCCATCCCGAGAGCCCGGCGGTGCGGCGCGCGCTGGAGGAGCTCGGCTTCTTCACCAGCCGCCTCACCGTGCTGGGGGTCTATCCCGCGGCGCCGTTCCGTCGCGGCTGAGGCGGGAAGGGCGCCGATCCTGTCGCCGCTGGACATTTCGACGCACAGGCGCATGTTGCGTCGCGTAACTTCGACATGGAGGCCGTCAATGCGAACGCTCCTTCGCACGATTGCGGGCGCGGCGTTCGCGGCTTCCTGCGCGTGGAGCGCCGCCGCGCAGGACCGGGCGGCCGGCGTCGTGGTGGACGCGGTCGAGATGCGGTTGCTGGAGGAGACGGCGCCGGTGCTCGGCCGTCTCGTCGCCGCCACGCGCTCGGTCGTGGCCGCGCGCACGGCGGGCGTGGTGGCCGCGGCGCCGGTGCGGGTGGGCGACCGCGTGCGCCGCGGCGACCTGCTGGCGCGCATCGACACCGAGCGCCTTGAGATCGCCGAGCGCGTCGCCGAAGCTGCGCTGGCGCAGGCGGAGGCGTCTCGGGAGGCGGCGCAGGCCGACGTCGAACTCGCCGAGCAGGCGCTGGACCGCATCAGCGGCCTGCGCGGCTCCAGCGCCTTCTCCAGCGGCGCGTTCGAGGACAGGCGGACCGAACTCGCCCGCGCGCAGAGCCGGGTCGGCGCCGCCGCGGCCGCCGCGGAGCGCGCGCGCGCCGACGTGGCGCAGGCGGAGTACGACCTCGCCTACGCCGCGACGCGGGCGCCCTTCGACGGCGTCGTGATCGAGCGCAGCGCGCAGCCCGGCGCCTATCTCCAGACCGGCGCGCCGGTGGCGACCCTGCTCGACCTGTCCGATCTGGAGATCGAGGCCGACGTCCCCGCCGAGTACGTCGCCGCGCTGAGCGAGGGCATGACCGTGGAGGCGGTCGTCGGCGCCTCTCGCGTCGTCGCCGCGACGCTGCGGGCGATCGTGCCGGAGGAGGCCGTCTCGACCCGCACCCGCCCGGCGCGCTTCACGCTGGAGAGCGGTGCGCTGAACGGCGCAGAGGCCGCGGG
>CAYGUQ010000594.1:0-2610 GCA_964352995.1 uncultured Rhodobacterales bacterium | reverse complement strand
ACCCGGCGCTGGCGGCGCCGGCGCCGGCGCGTCGGCAGCCGCATCAGCTCGCCGTCCCGGCGCAGCATCTCGCGGAACGCCCGGCGCGGATCGGCCGCGCCGCCCTTGCCGGCGGTCAATCTGCGCGAGGCGCGGCGCGGCAGGGCGCGCGGCGCGGCGCGGGCGAAGGCGCGCAGCGCGGCGTCTGGGTCGTCGGCCCGAAGCGCTCGGACGAAGAGCCGCTCCGCGACGGTCGCCTCGGCGCCCGAGGGCTCGGCCCCATCCGGCTCGGGCAATAGATCAAGCTCGCCTGCGTCATAAGCCGTCGTCTCGTCGTCGTCCTCGCCCGCGGCGGGCGCGGCGAAGGCGCGGCCAAGGAACACCGCGTCGAACACCGCGTCGAAGGCGTCGCGCCGCTCAGGCGCCGGCCCGAAGGCGGCATGGGCGGCGTGGCGCAGTTGCGGAAAGGCGGCCGGTCCGAGCAGGCCGACGGCGGCGACGAAGGTCTGCGTCTGCTCCGGCGCGGCGGGAAAGCCTGCGGCGCGGAGCGCGGGGCCGAGCGCCAGGAACGGCGCCAGCGCGCGCGGCGGCGCCTCCACCGCGCTCACGCCGCGGTCTCCTGCAGCAGCGCGTCCAGCCTCGGCGCCATGTAGGCGAGGTCGTCCTGATCCTTGAGCGCCACGCCGATCGCGGCGGCGAAGGCCCGCGGCCAGGGCGCGGCGCCGCCGGCGTGGAGCAGGGTCGCGGCCTCGGCCCACTCGACCGTCTCCGCGACGCCGGGGGGCTTGGCGAGCGGCTCGGCGCGCAGCCGGCCGACCGCGGCGACCACGCGGGCGGCCGTCTCGCGCGCCACCGACGACGCCCGCATCATGACGATGCGCGCTTCGAGCTCGGGCGACGGATAGTCGATCCAGTGATAGACGCACCGCCTGCGCAGCGCCTCGTGAAGCTCCCGCGTGCGGTTCGAGGTCAGGATCGCCACCGGCGGCCGTTCGGCCCGCATCAGCCCCCGTTCGGGGATCGAGACGGTGAAGTCCGACAGGAACTCCAGCAGGAACGCCTCGAACTCGTGGTCGGCCCGGTCGATCTCGTCGATCAGCAGCACGCGCTGCTGCGGTTGCTGAAGCGTCAGCAGGATCGGGCGGGCGATCAGGAAGGCGTCGTCGTAGACGTTCACATGGGCGTCGCCGGCCTGCCGTATGGCGAGCATCTGGCGCGGAAAGTTCCACTCGTACATCGCCGACGAGGCGTCCAGCCCCTCGTAGCATTGCAGCCGGATGAGCTCGCGCCCGAGAACCGACGCGACCGCCTTGGCGGCCTCGGTCTTGCCGACGCCCGGCGCGCCCTCCAGCAGCAGCGGCTTGCCCAGCGCGAGCGCCAGATAGACCGCCGTCGCCAGCCGCTCGTCGGCGATGTACTGCGCCTCGGCCAGCGCCTGCGCCACCGGCGCCGGGCCGTCGAGGCCGTGGGGCAGGCGGCGCAGGGCCATCAGAGCCGCCGCTTCGGCTGCGCGCCGCCCAGTGCGCGGATGCCGCGGAGAACCTTCTCCGGCGTCACCGGCAGACTGTCGATGCGCACGCCCACCGCGTCGTAGACTGCATTGACCACGGCCGGCAGCACGGGGTTCGCGCACATCTCGCCCGGCCCCTTGCCGCCGTAGGGGCCGTCGGGCGCCGGCCGTTCGAGCACGCTGATATGGTGCGGAGCGAGGTCTCCGGGCCCGGGCATGAGGTAGCTGTTGAAGTCCGCCGGCGCGGGGTCGCGCGCGGGGTAGGCCGGTTCGGTCGTCTCCCAGGCGGCGTGGCTCATGCCCATCCAGGCGCCGCCGCGCAGCTGCTGCTCGACCAGACCCGGGTTCAACGCGCGGCCGACCTCGTAGGCGGACTGCATGTCGAGCACGGCGACTTCGCCGGTCTCGTCGTCGACCTCGACCTCGACCAGCATCGCGGCGTGGGCGAAGCACGTGACGGGAGACATCTCGCCGGTCTCGGGGTCGACGTCCGACAGCGGCACCAGAAAGATGCCGCGCCCCGCGATGGTGCGGCCCTGGCGGAACTGCGCCGCCTGCGCGGCGGCCATGGTGGTGATGCTGCGCGAGGGCGCGCCGACGACATGGATGTTTCCCTTGCCGTCCGTCGTCAGGTCCGCCGGGTCCACCTCCAGTTCCTCCGCGGCCGCCTCCAGCATCGCCGCCCGCGCCTCCTGCGAGGCCTGAATGACGGCGTTGCCCATCCGGTGCGTGCCGCGGCTGGCGAAGCTGCCCATGTCGTGCGGGCCGGTGTCGCTGTCGGCGGTGTCGACGTAGACGTCCTCGATCGGGACGCCGAGCGTCTCGGCGGCGATCTGCCGGGTGACGGACTTCATGCCCTGCCCGAGATCGATCGCGGAGAGCGCGACGGTGAACTTGCCGTCAGGGTTGGCGTGCACGAGCGCCTGGCTGGGGTCGCCGCCCAGGTTCATGCCGATGGGATAGTTGATGGCGGCGAAGCCGCGGCCGCGGTGCAGGGCCATCAGCGCCTCCGGAAACCTGAGAGGGACGAAAAGCGCAGCGCCCCGCGCCTCGCGCCGGGCGCGGGGGCCGCGAACCCGTCGCCTGCGGCGGCGTCTCGCCGTCGGCGGCAAGTCCTGCGA
>CAYGUQ010000593.1:0-2610 GCA_964352995.1 uncultured Rhodobacterales bacterium | reverse complement strand
TGGAGGTCCAGAAGGCCGCCACCAAACCCGTGCTGACATGGCTGCGCCGCCAGGCTCGGCTCGGCTCGCGCATGGGCGCGCTCTGCACCGGCGCGCATGTGCTGGCGCGGGCTGGCCTGCTCGAAGGGCGGCGCTGCACGATCCACTGGGAGAACCGCGCCGCCTTCGCCGAGGAGTTCGAGGGCGTCGAGATCACCAACCGCGTCTACGAGATCGACGGCGACCGCCTCACCTGCGCCGGCGGCGCGGCGGCGGCCGACATGATGCTGGCGCTCATCGGCGACGAGCACGGGCCAGACTTCGCGCGCCTCGTCGCCGACCAGATGATCGTCGGCTCCATGCGCGGCGCCGCCGAGGAGCAGCGCCTCTCCGCCCCGGCGCGTCTAGGGACGCGCCACCCCCGCCTCGTGACCATCATCAAGCGGATGGAGGCGCATATCGAGGAGCCGGTGAGCCCGTCGGATCTCGCCGAAGGCGCCGGCATGTCGACGCGGCAGCTGGAGCGCCTCTTCAGACGCTACCTGAACAAAAGCCCCAAACGCTATTACATGGAACTGCGTCTTCAACGCGCCCGCGGCCTGCTGTTGCAGACCGACATGAGCGTCATCGCCGTGGCGCTGGCGAGCGGGTTCACGTCGTCGGGTCATTTCTCGAAGTGCTATCGCGCGCAGTTCGGCTGCACGCCCTACCACGAGCGCGGCGCGGCGGAGCCTGACGAGCGCGCCTGACGCCCGCGACCGGCGCGTTCACGCGGCGCGGTCGGGCGACTCGGCGAGGCGGCCGCCGGCGCGCGCCAGGCCGTAGTGGTCGCTCAACCGCTGCAGCGCGATCTTGAGCACGACCTTGCCGGATCGCGCCGACCAGCCCATCCGGCGCTCCGTCGACTCCAGCCCCTCGCGCAGACAGCATGTCCGCAGGGCGGCGTCGGCCAGCCCCGATCCCAGCGCTTCGAGCGCCCGGCCGAGCCGTTCGGCGGCGAGCGCCGCAGGCGCGGCGTCGCGGCCGCAGGCGCGCGGCGCGACGAGGCCGCGCCAGTCCTGCACCGCGTCGCCCGCCAAATGCGCCGCCTCGAAGTCGCCGATGAGACGCTCGCCCGCCTCGACCTCGGCCGGCGTGAGAAACGGGGCTCCGTCGGCGCCGCGTCGCGTGGCGAGCCAGGCGAGCGGCGTCTCGGCGAGGCTGCCGCGCAGCTGCGGGGCCGGCGCCGGCGCAGCCGGGGCCTCGCAGCTGCAGCCGGACGGCGCGGCCGGCGGCGTTTCCGCCTCGCGCGCCAGAACGCTCCGCAGCCAGGCGCGTCCCGCTTCGGTGATCACGTATTTCGCGGAATGGCTGGTGCGTGTGAGGCAGCGCACCCAGTCCCGCGCCGCAAGCTCGGACGCCGCCTCCAGCGTCAACAGGCCGAGCGGGCGGCGAAACCGGTTCTTGCGGCAAAAGACGCCGGCCTTGGCGGCGCCGTCGGCGATCATCAGGAACGCCTCGGGCTCGCTCAACCGCTCCAGCGCGCGCGCGGCCACGCGGCGGCCGTAGTCCGAGATCAGCGCCGGCCGCGCCTCGGGGCCGGGGTCGCGCGCACCCTCGCCGTCGCCGGCGTCGGAGCCCTCCTCGTCGTCGTCGCCATCGGCGAACCCGCCCATCGCCCCCCTCGCGACCGCGCCGAGCGTCTCCAGCGCGCGGTCGATGAGAGGATCGTCCCTGAGCGCCTCCATGCGTCGGATCGCGCGGTGAACGCTGGCCGGCGCCTTGCCTGCGGCCTCCGCCAGACGTCTCAGCGGCGCGGCCCCCTCGACATGGGCGAGATAGAGCGCCGCGTCCTCGACCCGCCTTGGCGGCGCCTCGGCGAGACTGGCGCGCATCGCGCTGACGCAGGCCCGCAGGGTGACATGGTGGGTGCGCAAGGCGTCGTCTCCAACCGCTTCCAAGCTTTTCGCCCAATTTGCTGAAAATCAGCGCTAACGGGCATGTGTGAAGAATGGTTTAAGTCTCGCACTTTGTGGAAAACGTAAATCCTACCGCAAACTCAATTAACTACCGGTCACCGTGCGCTGCGTTGACGAAGTGCGGAACACCCGGCGCCGGCGCCGCATTGTCGCCATGAACACAGCGACGGAGAGTGAAATGCGCCCTGAGATCACGATCGAAGCACAGCCCCTCACCCTTGCCCTCAAGGCCGCCGAGACGGCCGTCGCGACGCTCTCGCGGCCCCGCCTGCTCGCCGCCGCGGCCCGGGTCGGCGCGACGCTCTATCGCCGCCAGCGCGATCTGCCGGGACTTCTGCCACAGGGATCAGGCGCTTCGGGCCTTCGCCTCGTGGCGGCCCTGATGTCCGCCGAGGCCGCCGCCAACGCCGCGCGGCTGGCGGGAGACCCGACCTACGCGCCCGCGCGCCACGTCAAGCTGCTCACCGCGCTGCTCGCCGAGGCCGCCGCGCTCAAGACGTCGGACGCCGCGCTGGAGAACAAGGCGCACGCAGCCTGAAGGCCCCGCGCCGCGCCGGCCCGGCGCGCCCGCCCGTCTCGGCGGGGCCCGGCCGGCGGCGCGCAGGCCCTCCCGCCGCGCCCGCTTGCGCGAATCCGCGCACGCGCTTACCCGAGCGCGATGACCCCGCCGCAG
>CAYGUQ010000592.1:0-2610 GCA_964352995.1 uncultured Rhodobacterales bacterium | reverse complement strand
GAGTTCGCCGACGGGCGGCTGCCCGCGACGGCGGGCGGGGCGCCGTCGACCGCCCCTGACGGCCCGGCAAAGCCCCGCGCCCCGCGCAGGCGCGCGCCGAAGGAGCAGGGCTCGCTCTTCTGAGGCCCGCCCCGCGCGTCCTGCCCGGCCGCCCGCGCTCAGGGCAGTCGGGTCATGCCCGCCGCGTCCGCGGCCGCCGCCGCCTCGGCCACGCTGCGGCCCGCGATCACCCGGCGCGGCGCGATCTCCGCGAGCGGAACCAGCACGAAGGCGCGCGCCATCATCCGCGGATGCGGCAGCGTCAGCGCGGCGCACTCCAGCGTCACGCCCTCGTAGTCGAGCAGGTCGACGTCGATCAGCCTCGGCCCCCAGCGCCGCGTCTTCTCGCGCGCGCGGCCGAGCCCCCGCTCGACGTGGAGGCAGAGCGCGAGCAGGGCCTCCGGCGCCAGCGTCGTCGCGACGAGGGCGCAGGCGTTGACGAAGTCCGGCTGATCGGGGTCGCCCCAGGGCGGCGTCCGGTAGAGCGAGGAACGCGCCGCGACGCGCACCCCGTCGCAGGCGTCGAGCGCGTCGAGCGCGGCGGCGATGGCCGCGGCGGGGTCGCCGAGATTGCCGCCGAGCCCCAGCGCCGCGGAACGCTCAGCGGCGGCCGGGGCCGCGCCGCGCTCAGCGGTCATCGCGGCCCCGCAGGATCGAGACCTCCATGCTGTCGAAGATCGCCTCGACCGGGGCGGCGGGCTTGCGCACCGTCAGCGCCACCGTCTCCACCCGCGGGAAGCGGACGAGCACGGCCTTCGCCGCGGCGTGGGCGGCGGCCTCGATCAGCTTGCGCCGCGGCGCGAAGGCCTCCGTCACCACGGCGGTCAGCGCGCCATAGTCCACCGTCTCCGCGACGGCGTCCGCCGCGCCGGCCGCGCGCAGGTCGAGCGTCACGCAGACGTCGATCTGGAAGCGCTGGCCGAGCGCGGCCTCGGCGTCGAGCACGCCGTGGCGCGCGAAGACGGCTAGATTGCGGATGCGGATGGCGTCGCTCATCGCGGCGCGCGCTCGCGCCCCGGCGCGTCGCGCAGCGCCTGCGCCATGCGCAGCGCGTCGGCGTGCGGCGCGACGTCATGGGCGCGGATCGCGTCGGCCCCGGCCAGCACCGCGCCGACATGCAGCGCCAGCGTCGCCGGCAGCCGCGCCTCCGGCGAGCGCTCCCCCAGCAGCGCGACGATCATCCGCTTGCGCGAGGCGCCGATCAGCACCGGCAGGCCGAATTCGCGCCGCAGCGCGCCGGTCGCGGCGATCAGCGCGAGGTTCTGCGCCGGCGTTTTGCCGAAGCCGACGCCGGGGTCGATGGTCAGACGGTCCTGCGCCACGCCGGCGCGCAGCGCGGTCTCGACGGAGCGGGCGAGGCCGGCGGCGACCGTCGACAGGATGTCGGCCTCGGGGTCCTGCTCGTGGCTCTCCCAGTGCATCAGGATCGCGTCCGCCCCGTGCTCGGCCACGACCCGCGCAATATCGGCGTCGCCGAGAAAGCCGCGCACGTCGTTGACGATGCGCGCGCCGGCCTCCAGCGCCATCGCCGCCGTCGCGGCGCGCCAGGTGTCGATGGACAGCGGCACGTCGAGCGCCGGAGCCAGCGCCCTGAGCACCGGCAGAACCCGCGCCTGCTCCTCGGCTGCGTCGACGGGCGCTGCGCCGGGCCGGGTGCTCTCGCCGCCGACGTCGATCACGTCGGCGCCCTCGGCGGCCATGCGCCGGGCGTGGGCGACGGCGGCGCCGGGTTCGAACCACCTGCCGCCGTCGGAGAAGCTGTCGGGCGTGACGTTCAGCACGCCCATCAGCGCGACGCCCTGCGCGCCCCAGAGCGGGGCCGAAGGGGCCGCTCGGCCGGCCGCGTCCGGCCCGCCGCGCGCGAGCCCCCGCGCCAGTCCGGTCACAGCAGGCCGTCCGCCCTGAACAGCGCCTTGAGGTCCTGCTCGGGGCGCGCCCCGATATGGCCGATGATCTCGCCGGCCGCGAGGCAGCCCATGCGCCCGCAGGTCGCCAGGTCGCGGCCGTGGGTCAGCCCGTAGAGAAAGCCGGCCGCGAAGAGGTCGCCCGCGCCCGTCGCGTCCACCCGCGGCATGGGCGCGGCCGGCACGGTCAGCACTTCCGCCTCGGTGGCGACATGCACGCCCTTCGGCCCGATCGTGCAGGCGGTCATGGCGACCTCGGCGCGGGCGGCCTCGACGGCGGCCTCCAGCGTGTCGGTCTGGTAGAGGGCGACCAGCTCGTGCTCGTTGGCGAACAGCAGGTCGATGTCCTCGCGCACCATCTGGCGGAACAGGTCGCGGTGGCGCTCGATGCAGAACGGGTCGCTGAGCGTGATCGAGACGCGCCCGCCGGCGCCCTTGCAGGCGGCGATGGCCTTGCGGAACGCCTCCTGGCTCTCGAAGCCGTCGAAGCGGTAGCCTTCTAGATAGATCCACTCGCTGTCGGCGGCGGCGGCCGCGTCGATGTCGTCGGGGCTGAGATCGCTCGAGACGCCGAGATAGGTGTTCATCGAGCGCTCGCCGTCCGGCGTCACCAGCACCATGCAGCGCCCGGTCTCGTCGCCCTCAAGGGCGTTCGGCTTCATCGGCG
>CAYGUQ010000591.1:0-2610 GCA_964352995.1 uncultured Rhodobacterales bacterium | reverse complement strand
CGTCGGCGGCACGCCGATCATGCCGAGGGCGCCCACGGTGAAGGCGGCGGCGGTCCACGGCATCCGCCGCCCGATGCCGTTCATCGCGCTGACGGTCTTGACGCCAGCGGCCTCGGCGAAGGCCCCGGCGCAGTAGAACAGGGTGATTTTCATCACCCCCTGGTGGATCAGGTGCATGATCGCGCCGACCGCCGCCGCCGGGTGCGCCAGCGCGGCGCCGAGCGTGATGTAGCTGACCTGACTGACGGTGGAGTAGGCCAGCCGCCGCTTCAGATCGTCCTGCCACAGCGCGCGCACGGAGCCGTAGAGGATCGTGAAGGTCGCCGCGCCGGCCAGCCACGGCAACACGCCGAGGTCCTGCGCCAGCGACACGCCGAACACGTCGTAGACGATCCGCACCACGCCGAAGGCGCCGACCTTCACCACGGCCACCGCATGCAGGAGCGCGGAGACGGGCGCGGGGGCCACCATCGCCGTCGGCAGCCAGCCGTGCAGCGGCGCGATGGCGGCCTTGACCCCGACGCCCACGATCAGGGCCGCGAACACCAAGGTCAGGGCGAGGTCGTCCGGCCTGTTCTCGGCCTGCGCGAGCAGTCCGCCCACCACGAAGTCGCTCCCGCCCTGCAGGGCGTGCAGCAGCAGCGTGCCCATGAGCAGCGCAGCGCCCCCGGAGAGGGTGTAGATGAGATAGGTTCGCCCCGCGCGCAGCGTCTGCGGGTCGCCGTAATGCACCACCAGCGGGTAGGTCGCCAGCGTCAACGCCTCGAAGCACACCACGAAGGTGATCAGGTTGCCGGCCAGCGCCACGCCCATCGTAGCGCTGACGCACAGCGCGAAGAACCCGAAGAAGCGCGAGCGGTTCGGGCCCTTGCGCATGTAGGCCAGCGCATAGACCGTCGTGACCAGCCACAGCACTGACGACAGCCCGGTGAACAGCACCGCAAGCGCGTCGGAGCGCAGGAGAATGTCCTCGCCCGGCAGGAACGGGAGGCGCGCCTCATGGCGCTCGCCCGCCAGCACGCCGAGGGTCATCGCGACGACGAGGCCCAGCGTGATCAACGGCCCGGCGAGGGTGACGAGCGCGCGCGCCTTCGTCTGATCGTCGCGCAGGCAGAAGACGGCCGCCGCGGCGGCGAGCGTCGTGAGCACGATGAGCAGAGGCAGCGCCTCGGTCGCGCCGGCGGCGAATGGCGGCGTCATGGCGCGACCCCGGTCAGCAGCCGCTCCAGCAGCGGGCCGGAGAACCCGGCCAGCAGGGCGAGCGCGCCCAGCGCCAACGCGGCCCAGCCGCGCGGCGCGTCGCCGTCGGGGCGTTGCGGGGTGCGCAGCGTGGCGTGGACGAGCCTCAGCATGTAGATGCCGGTCAGCACCGCGCCGGCGACCAGCAACGGCGCCATCCACCAGTGGCCTCGGCCAAGCGCGACTTCGGCGAGCGTCCACTTGGCGAGGAACCCGCCCGTCGGGGGCAGCCCCATCAGCGCGACCGCCCCCAGCGCGATGGCGCCCTTCGCCGGCCCCAGCAGGCGGCCGGGGTCCGTCAGTTCGTCGAGGCGATCATGCCCGTTGCCGCGCTTGAGGGACTCCGCGGCGAGGAACACCCCCGCCTTGGCCAGCCCATGCGCAAGGATGAACGCCACCGCGGCCTTGACCGCCAGCGGCTCCCCCGCGGCGAACCCCAGCGCCAGCGAGACGTAGCCGAGCTGCGCCACGGTCGAGGCCGCGATCAGCGCCTTCAGCCGCTTCGCGCGCAGCGCCGCCACGGCGCCCATGCCCAGCGCGACGACGCCAAGCGCCCTGAACACAGGCTCCGCCGCCGCCAGCGCGTCCGGCGGCGCGACCTCCGTCCACAGACGCAGCAGGACGTAGAGCGCCGCCTTGACCACGACGCCCGACAAAAGGGCGCTGACCGGCGCCGCCGCCCCGGCATGGGCCGGCGGCAGCCAGAAATGGAAGGGCGCAAGCCCCGCCTTCATCATCAGCCCCACCGACGCCAGAGCCAGCGGCGCGGCAAGGACGGGGCCCGTCAGTCCCGATCGGGCGATCAGGTCGATGTCGAGCGCTCCGGTCGCCCGATACAGCAGGGCGACCGCGGTCAGGTAGAGCAGGGAGCCGCCGAGACCCACGAACAGATAGCGCAAGGCCGGCGCCGCGGCCGCAGCGCCTCCCAGCGCGGTGAGCGCCACGGCCGCAAGCGACACGACCTCGATCGCGACGTAGAGGTTGAACAGATCCGCCGAGAGAAACAGCGCGTTCAGCCCGCCCAGCAGCCCCAGCCAAAGCGGCGGCGCGCCGCGTATCCTCAGAAAGCCGCGTCCCACCGCCGAGGTCGCCGTCAGCGCGAAGGCCGCGGCAGTCAGCGCCACGAAGGGCCACGCGAGCCCGTCGAGCCGCAGGCGGATGCCGAGCGGCGGCGCCCAGCCGCCGATATCGACCTCGGCGCCGATCATCCCCGCCATCGACAGCGCGAGCGCCGCGTTCAGCCAACCTGCCCCGACGGCCAGCGCGACCCCTGCTCTGGGCGCGCAGAAGGCCGCCAAGCCGGCGGCGAGCGGCAAGGCGAAGGCTGCGATCAGCGCCGTGTCGGGCGTCGCGATCACGCGCCCGATCCGT
>CAYGUQ010000590.1:0-2617 GCA_964352995.1 uncultured Rhodobacterales bacterium | reverse complement strand
CTGCGCGAGGCGCGCGACTACGACCATCTCGCCCGCTTCGGCGAATGGGAGGACGGCGAGGGCGAGGGCGAGGGCGGCGACGGTGGCTGACGGCGCGACGGACCGGAGCCGCGTCGAGCGCGCCAGCGCCGCCCAGCGACGGGCGGCGGACCCGCGCGCCTCGGTCTGGACCTCGGCCAACGCCGGCTCCGGCAAGACGCGGGTGCTGACCGACCGCGTCGCGCGGCTGCTGCTGGCCGGCGCCCGGCCCGAGCGCATCCTGTGCCTCACCTACACCCGCGCCGCGGCGGCCGAGATGGCGGACCGTCTCAGCCGCACCCTCGGCGCCTGGGCGCTGGCCGACGCGGAGAGCCTGCGCCGGGAGATGCGCGGGCTCGCCGGCCCCGAGGCGGCGCTCGACGACGCGACGCTGGCGCGCGCGCGCACCCTCTTCGCGCAGGCGCTGGAGACGCCGGGCGGGCTGAAGCTGCAGACGATCCACGCCTTCTGCGACAGCGTGCTGCGGCGCTTTCCGCTGGAGGCCGGGGTCTCGCCGGAGTTCACCGTGCTCGACGACGCCGCCCGCGACGCCGCGGCCGCCCGCGCGCGCGACCGTGCGGCGGTCGGGGAGCCCGACGCCTTCGACGCCGCCGCCGCCCATGTCGGCGACGAGAGCCTCGAAAGCCTCTGCGCCGAGATCCTGCACGGGCGCGCGCTCTGGGCCGGTCGGCCGACGCCGGCCCGTCTCGCAGCGGCCTTCGGCCTCGGTGAGACCGAGCTGGCGGACGAACCCCTCGACGCGCTCTGGGACGGTTTCACGCTCGCGGATCTTCGGCGCGCGGCCGAGGCCCTTTCGGCGAGCAGCCGCAACGACGGCTGGATCGGCGCTCCGCTCGCGGAGGCGCTGGCCGCAGCTGAGCCTGAAGAAGCGGGCGCGGCGCTGGCGCGGGCGCTGCGCACGGAGGGCGGCGCCGGCCCGCTGCGCAACTTCGACAAGGCGCCGACTGCGGCTCTCGTGAAGCGCGAGCCATGGATCAGGCCGCTCCTCGCACGGCTCGCCGATCACGCAGACCCCCTGCTGCGCCACGCCGAGGCGATCGCCGCGGCGAACCACGCCATTGCGCTCTCCCGCTTCGCAGGCGCCTTCCTCGACGCCTTCGCGCTGGAGAAGCGGGCGCTCGGCGCGCTCGACTTCGACGATCTCGTGGAGCGCGCCGCCGCGCTGCTGACCGACCCCGTCGCCGGCGCATGGGCGCGCTACCGGCTCGACGGCGGCGTCGACCACATCCTCGTGGACGAGGCGCAGGACACCGCGCCCCGGCAATGGGACGTGATCGGCGCGCTCGCCGAGGCGTTCTTCGACGAACAGCCTCCGGAGGACGCCGCCGGGCAAGGTCCAGGCGCCGCCGCCGGCCCGCCGCCCCGCAGCCTCTTCGTCGTGGGCGACGAGAAGCAGTCGATCTACAGTTTTCAGGGCGCCGACGTGGCGCTCTTCGGCGCCAAGCGCGAGGAGATCGACGCCCGGCTGCGCGAGGGCGGCCGCGAACTGGTGCGCACGCCGCTGGAGTGGTCGTTCCGCTCGGCGCCGGCGATCCTTAAGGCGGTCGACATGACCTTCGGCCTCGCCCGCGAGGGCATGACCTCGACCGACGACGACATCCTGCACGCCGCCGTGAAGCCGCTGATCGGGCGCGTCGACCTGTGGCCGCTGGTTCCGAAGCCCGGAGACGCGCCCGAAACGCCTTGGGACGAGCCGCTGGACGCGCCCGCGCCCGGCAACCCGCGCCTGCTGCTCGCGCGCGCGCTGGCGGCGGAGATCCGCCGCTGGCTCGACGAGGGCGAGAAGCTGCCGGGCGGGGACCGGGCGGTGCGGCCCGGCGACGTGATGGTGCTGGTGCGGCGGCGCGACATCCTCGCCGCGGAGCTGGTGCGGCGGCTCAAGACGCTCGGCGTGCCCGTCGCGGGCGCCGACCGGCTCGCGCTCGGCGAGGCGCTCGCCGCGAAGGACCTGCTGGCGCTGGCCCGCTTCGCCTTGACGCCCGACGACGACCTGACGCTTGCGACCGTCCTGCGCTCGCCGCTCTTCGGCATGGAGCCGCACGCGCTGGAGCGGCTCGCGCTGGGGCGGCCGAACGCCGGGCGGCCGGGCTCGCTCTGGGCCGCGCTGCGCGCCGCGCCCGAGCACGCCGCGACGACGGCGGCGCTGCTGGAGGCGATGGGCCGCGCCGACTACGCGCGCCCGTTCGAGTTCTTCGACGCCGCGCTCGGCGCCGACGCGGGCGGCCGCCGGCGCATGGCCGCGCGGCTCGGCCCCGAGGCGGAGGACGCCATCGACGAACTGCTCGCCCGCGCGCTCGCCTACGAGACCGAGGCCGTGCCGACGCTGGAGGGCTTCGTGGACTGGCTCGGCCGCAGCGCCGTCACCGTGAAGCGGGAGATGGACAAGGGCGACCCCGACGGCCCCGGCGCGGTGCGGGTGATGACGGTGCACGCCGCCAAGGGGCTGGAGGCGCCGGTGGTGATCCTGCCCGACTGCGGCCCGCGGGCCGCCCCGCGCGGCAAGGCCGTCGCGCGCGTCGCGGCGCCCGGCGCCAATGCGCCGTCGCCGCTGCCCGCCTGGCGGCTGCCGGGCGTGCGG
>CAYGUQ010000589.1:0-2621 GCA_964352995.1 uncultured Rhodobacterales bacterium | reverse complement strand
GCGCAGCGACCCCGGCCTGATGCTCGGCTACTGGCGCGACCCCGAGGCCACGGCGAGCTCGCCGGTTTCGCCGAGCGGCGCCGGCGTCGCGGTTCCGGGCTTGAGGACAGCGACGCGCCGCCCTCGCTGGGGCGGGCCGACGCGGCCGGGGCGGGGCGGCGCGCCGGGTCCGGCGGAGGCGTAGGTGGAGACCTCGCTCATGCCGAGCGCTTCGTAGAGCGGCTTGCCCGTCTCGGCCAGCGCGTCGGGGGTCTTCTCGCCGGCGACGAGGCCGTGCCGCAGGGTCGCGAAGGCCGCGCCGACGTCAGAGCCGTACTTCAGAAGCTGGCGGATGACGCCCGGCGCGGCGGCGAACAGCGTCGCGCGCTGGGTCTTCGCGACCCTCGCCCAGACGCCAGGGTCGCGCGGCCCGTCGTAGACGACCGCCGTCGCTCCGGCGCCCCAGGGGTCGAGCAGGCCCGTGCCGAGCGTGAAGGTCCAGTTGAAGGCGCCGGCGTGGAGCATGACGTCCTCCGCCGTCAGCCCGTACCAGTCCCGCCACATCATGCGCCGCGCCCACGCCGCGCGATGGGCGTGCGCGACGCCCTTGGGACGGCCCGATGAGCCGGAGGTGTAGACGATGTAGGCGAGGTCGTCGGCTGCGGCGTCGGCCGGCTCGGCCTCCGGGCCGCTGCGCAGCCTCGCGAGCGCCTCGCCCGCCAGCACCCGCGCGCCCGCCGGCGCGTCGACCGCGAGCCCCTCGCCGAGGCAGATGAAGCGCGCGTCGAGATCGCGCGCGAGCGCCCCGGCCTCGCGCGGCGTCAGCATGGCGCTGACCGGCGCGGCGACGCCGCCGGCGGCGATTGCGGCGAGGTAGAGCACCGGGAAATCGGACGTCGAGCCGAGCCGCAGCATCACCCGGTCGCCGGGCGCGAGCCCGGCGGCGCGCAGCCCGCCTGCGGCGCGCGCCACCGCTTCGCGCAGCCGGGCGTAGCTCCAGGTCTCGCGCGCCGCGCCGTCGGCGCCCGCGACGATCAGGGCGGCGCCCGTATCGGGCTGGCCCGCCCACAGGGCGTGGCGCGCGAGGTTGAACGGCGCAGGGCAGGGCGGCGGAGGGCCGACGTCCCACAGGCTTTGCGCCAGCTCCTGCGTCTCGCGATGGATCATGGCGCGCGCGGGCTCCCCATGGCCGGCGCGCGTCGCGCCGCCTCGCATTCGCGGGCGTCATCGCGTATCAGGAGGCTTCGGGCAAGGAGCGGCGCATGGACGACGGCGAAGCGACGGTCGAAGCGGGTGCGCCGGAGCGCGTGCGCCCGCTGCGCGTCGCGCGCGCCGAGCCCGAGGCGCCGGAGGTCGCGCCGCTGCGGCTTGGCGCGCGGGTGCGCGAGATCCGCCACGCCCGCAACTGGACGCTTGAGCAGGCCGCGCGCCGGGCGGGGCTGGCGCGCTCCACGCTCTCCAAGATCGAGAACGAGCAGATGTCGCCGACCTTCGACGCGGTGCAGAAGCTCGCGCGCGGCCTCGGCATCGCGGTGCCGCAGCTCTTCACGCCCGCCTCGCAGGACCGCATCTCGGGCCGCCGCGCCGTCACGCGGGCAGGGCGCGGCGCGCCGCACCCGACGGCGACCTACGAGCACGAGATCCTGTGCGGCGACGTCGCGGCGAAGAAGATGCTGCCCTACCGCACCGTCGTCCGCGCCCGCGCCTTCGAGGACTTCGCCGGATGGGTCCGTCACGACGGCGAGGAGTTCCTGCTTGTGCTCTCCGGAGCCGTGCGTTTCTTCAGCGAGTTCTACGCGCCGCTCGATCTGTCGGAGGGCGACAGCGCCTATTACGACGCCAACATGGGCCACTGCATCGTCTCGCTGTCGGCGGAGGACGCGCAGATCCTCTGGGTCACGGCCCGCTGAGGCTTGCGCCGTAATGTTGAGACATCGGATGAAGTGTCGCGAGGCAGGCCCTCGCAAAAAAAAACGCCCCCTTGCGGGGGCGCGAAGTCGATTGAGGCAGGTTTCATACAGGCAAGAAACCTATCGAGCAGTGGCTGAAGGATGCGGGATATCAGATTGCAATGCAAGCTTTATCTGCCCGCGCTTGCGCTGAGCGCAGGGCTGATCTTCGCGTTTGCGGGGGCTGGCGGCGCGCGCGCGCAGGGCGGCGACCAGACCTATGGGCTGGCGATGCGCGGGGCGCCCGATCTTGACCGCGACGCCGCCTCGCTGCCCTACGCGCGGGCCGACGCGCCGACCGGCGGGGCGATCGTCTTCGGGGTCACGGGCGGCTTCGACAGCCTCAACCCGTTCTCGGTGCGCGGCCGCACGCCGCCGGAGGTGCGCGCCCACACGATTGATTCGCTGATGGCGCGGAGCTGGGACGAGCCGTTCACGCTCTATCCGCTGATCGCCGAGCGCGTTGAGACGGCGCCCGACCGCTCCTGGGCGCGCTTCGCGCTGAACCCCGCGGCGCGCTTCTCGGACGGCTCCCCCGTGACGGTGGCCGACGTGCTCTGGACGCTGCGCACGCTTGGCGAGAGCGGCCCGCCGGGCTTCAGGAACCTGTGGTCCAAGATCGACGAGGCGCGGGAGGACGGGCCGGGCGCGCTGCGCGTGAGCTTCTCGGCGCCCGACCGGGAGGCCGCGCTC
>CAYGUQ010000588.1:0-2625 GCA_964352995.1 uncultured Rhodobacterales bacterium | reverse complement strand
TCAGCGCCTCCGCAAACCTGAGAGGCACTAAACGCGCAGCGCCCCGCGCCGGGCGGGGGGGCCGCTAACCCGTCGCCTGCGGCGGCTGGCCGGAGGGCGCGGCCGCGGGGCGCGTCGCAGGACTTGTCGCCGCCGGCGAGGCGCCGCCGCCGCCCCTGCGGGCGTAGCTGCCGCTGGAATAGCCCTCGACGCGGCCGTGCTGGTCCGTCGCCGTATGGGCGGGCGCCGCGCCGCGCGCCCCGCCGCCGCCGGTCAGCGAACTCGCCGCGCGGCTCTCCGCGCTCAGCGCGACCCCGGCCTTCTCCGCGACCACCTGGCAGCACTCCACCAGCGCGCAGTTCTTCGCGACGCGGCGATGGGCCTTCATGTCGCCGTCGCGGTAGCTGTTGAGGATGCGCAGGTCGATGGGGTTCATCCCCACCGCCTCGGCCACCTTGTCCATGTGCGCCTCGATGGCGAAATCGACGCCGGTGATCCCGAAGCCGCGCATGGCGGTGGCCGGCGTGCGGTTGGTGTAGACGCAGTAGACGTCGGCGTAGACGTTGGGGATCGTGTAGGGGCCCGGCAGATGGCCGGCACCCTTGATGATCGCGTAGGACGACAGGCGCGTGTAGGCGCCGCAGTCGAAGTAGCCGATGAACTTGCGCGCGCCGATGCGCCCGTCCCGGCCCACCGCGTCGGTCACGCGCCAGCGCTCGGCGCCGCGGGGGGCGCCGACCTGCATCTCCTCCTCCCGGTCCCAGGCGTACTTGCAGGGCCGTCCGGTCAGCATCGCGCCGAGGATCGCCAGCGGCTCGTGGATGCTGTCCACCTTGCCGCCGAAGCCGCCGCCCACCGTGCCGCCGATGAAGTGCAGGCGCGACGAGGGCAGGCCGAGCACCTTCGCGGCCGTGCCCAGCGAGAAGAACAGCGCCTGGGTGGAGGTGTAGCAGACATAGCGGTCGTTCTGCTCCGGCGCCGCGATCGCGCCGCAGGTCTCGATGGGGGCCTGCTCGATCGGCGACATCTGGTAGACGCCCTCGACCACGTGGTCCGCGGCGCGCATCGCGGCGTCCACGTCGCCGTAGCGCAGCTTCTGGTGGTCGTACTTGCCGTGGTAGATGAAGCGGTTGGTGGGATAGACCTCGCTGACGACCGGCGCCCCCGGCCTGATCGCCTCCTCGACGTCGAGGACATGGGGCAGCGGCTCCCACTCGACGCGCACGGCCTTAGCGGCGGCGCGCGCCTCGGCCTCGCTCTCGGCGATCACGGCCGCCACCGGCTCGCCCCTGTATGCCGCCTTGACGGTCGAGAGGATCGGCTCGTCGTCCAGCCCGAAATCCAGCAGGCTCAGCAGGGTGTTGAGGTTGTTCGGCACGTCCGCGCCGGTCAGCACGCGGACGACGCCCGACATCCTCTCGGCGGCGGTCGCGTCGATCCGCCTGATGCGGGCGTGGTGGTGCGGCGAGCGCACGCAGCGGATGTGCAACAGCCCGTCGAAGAGGTGGTCGTCGTAGAACGGGGAGCGCCCCGTGACATGCCCGGGAATGTCCTGGCGCCGCAGGCGCTTGCCGATGGCGTTCAGGTCGTCGTCGCGCTCGTCGGCGAAGAACTCCTTGCGGAACTCCACGCCGTTCGCCGGCCGGCCGCTCATGCGCTCGCCCTCCCGCCCGCGACAGATAGGATGGCGGCGATGATCGGCTCGTAGCCGGTGCAGCGGCACAGGTTGCCGGAGATCGCCTCGATCACCTCGTCGCGCGTCGGGCGCGGGTTGCGGTCCAGCAGGACGCGGGCGCTGACCAGCATGCCGGGCGTGCAGTAGCCGCACTGGGCGGCGAAGTGCTCCATGAAGGCCTCCTGCAGCGGGTCGAGCGTCGCGCCCCTGGCGAGCCCCGCGGCGGTGCCCACCGCGCGGCCCTCCACCGCCTGCGCCAGCGTCAGGCAGGCCAGATGGGGCTCGCCGTCGATGGTCACGGTGCAGGCGCCGCAGCCGCCCTGGCCGCAGCCGTATTTCGGCGTGAGGTCGCCGACGCCGCGGCGCAGGAAGTCCAGCAAATTCTGGCCCGGGGCCGCGAAGGCCGCGGTCTCGCGCCCGTTCAGCGTGAACGCGACGGGGATGCGGGTCATCGGCGCGCCTCCATCTCTTCCAACAGCCGGCGCAGATGCACGCCGGCCACCTCGCGGCGATACCACGCGGTCGCCAGCGCGTCGGTGGGCGGATCGAGCCCCTCGGCGGCGACCTGCGCCGCGCGGGCGATGACGGCCGCGTCCAGCGGCTGCCCCTCCAGCGCCCGCTCCGCCGCGGCGCCGCGCATCGGGCTTGGCCCCATCCCGCACCACGCGACGCGCGCGCCGCGGATGCGCCCGCCCTGACGCGGCGCCAGCACGGCGACGCTCAGCACCGAGACGCCCTTGGGCTTTACGCGGGCCGCCTTGCGAAAGCCGAATGCGCCGGCGGGCGGGCGCGGGATCTCGATCTCGGCCACCACCTCACCGCCGCGCGCCCGGTCACGCCCCCGGTCGCGCAGGAGGTCGTCGAGCGGGCGCGCGCCGCCGCCGACCAGCAGGACCCGGGCGCCGAGGGCGAGCAGCGCCGCCGCGACGTCGCCATAGGGATGCGGCGCGAAAAGGTTGCCCGCGACCGTG
>CAYGUQ010000587.1:0-2642 GCA_964352995.1 uncultured Rhodobacterales bacterium | reverse complement strand
CGGTCTCTCCTGAGGGCGACGCCCGTTGAGATAGCAATGTCGGCCCCCGGCTTAAAGCGCCCCCGCCCAGGGCGCGCCCCGAGAAACGGGTTCCGCGCGTCTCAGTCGTCCTCGGGGTCGTCCGCGGATCGCGGCGCGTCTCCCGCGCGCCCGTCCGGCCCGCCGCGCGCGACCCGCGCCAGCGTCAGCGCGTCCACGCCCGCCGCCCCGGCCGCCTTCAGCGCCTCGGCGCAGGCCGAGAGCGTCGCGCCGGTGGTCAGCACGTCGTCGATCAGGAGCACCCGGCGGCCCGCCAGCCGCTCCGCCCAGCGCCGCCGCACGGCGAAGGCGCCCGAGACGTTCTGGATGCGCCCCGCCCGCGTCCGCCCCTCCTGGCTCGGCGTCGCACGGGTGCGGCGCAGCAGGTCGAGCGCCAGCGCCTCGCGCCGCCCGGCGCGGATCGCCACCGCCCGCGCCAGCTCCGCCGACTGGTTGTAGAGCCGCCGCATCAGCCGCCAGCGGTGCAGCGGAACCGGCGCGATCAGGTCCGCCGAGGCGACCAGCTCCGCCCCGGCGCGCAGCATCCACCCCGCCGCCGCCGGAGCGACCTCGGCGCGGTCGGCGTGCTTCAGCGCCAGCGCCGCGGCGCGCGCCGCCCCTTCGTAGAGCGCCGCCGCGCGGCCCCGGTCCCAGGCCGGCGGCGCGTGGCGGCAGGCGCCGCAGGCCGCGTCTCGCGCGTCGCTTCGCAGGCTCGGCGCGCCGCAGCGGTCGCAGACCGGCCCGGAGATGAACCACGCGTCGCGGAAGCACGGCCCGCAAAGGCCGCCGGCCGCGCCGGTCTCCTCGCGGCAGGCGACGCAGGCGGGCGGATAGAGCAGGTCGACCGCGCCGCCGAAGGCCGAGCGCAGCGCCGGCGCGAACGGCCGGCCCCCGCCAAGGCCGCCAGCCTGCCGTCCGCGCCCGTTCGCCGCGCCCCCGGTCGCCAAGCCCCGTCCGCCCCGCTATCTGTCGCGCCATGACGCCGACGCTCTTCGACGAGGACGCACTGTCGCTGCGCGCCGCCCGCGCCGCAAGGCTCTGGCCGCGGGGCGCCTTCTTGCACGCCCGCGCGGCGGAGGGGCTGGCCGAGCGCGCGGCCGACGCCGCGCGGGCCTTCCCGCGCCTGCTCGTCCACGGCGCCGCCGCCGGCCTCTACGCGCAGGCGCTCGCCGGCCGCGCCGGAGGCGAGGAGACCGTCCAGATCGAGGCCGCGCCGCTCGCCCGCCTCGCCGCCGAGGGCGCCCCCGCCGCCCGCACGTTGGCGGGCGTCGAGCCGCTGCTGGCCGGCGAAGGCCGCTTCGACCTCGCCGTCTCGGGCCTCGCGCTGCACCGCATGAACGACCCCGTGGGCGCGCTGATCCAGCTCAGGCGCGCGCTGAAGCCCGACGGCTTCTTTCTCGGCGCGCTCTTCGGCGGGCGGTCGCTGCACGAGCTGCGCGCCGCGCTCGCCGAGGCCGAGATCGCCGAGGAGGGCGGCCTCAGCCCCCGCGTCGCCCCCATGGCCGACGTGCGAGACCTTGGCGGCCTGCTCCAGCGCGCGGGCTTCGCGATGCCGGCGGCGGACGTGGAGCGGGTGAGCGTGGACTACGCCGACCCGCTCGCCCTGATGCGCGACCTGCGCGCGATGGGCGAGGCCAACGCGCTCGCCGCGCGCCGCCGCACGCCCCTGCGCCGCGCCACGCTGGCCCGCGCCTGCGCGCTCTACGCCGAGCACTTCTCCCGCCCCGACGGCCGGGTGACGGCGACGGTGGAGATCGTCTACCTCGCCGGATGGTCCCCCGGCCCCGACCAGCCGACGGCCAAGCGCCCCGGCTCCGCGAGCGCCCGCTTAGCCGACGCGCTCGGCGCCGTGGAGCGCCCGGCCGGGGAGAAGGCCGGGAGCTGAAGATCGGGCGCTGAAGATCGGGAGCCGAAGATCGGGCGCTGACGGCTCAGCCGCCGAAGGGAGCGGCGTCTGGTATCTCGTAGCGCTCGTCGCCGACGCCGACGAAGCTCAGATCGGCCTCGCGGCGCGACGCCGAAGTCGCACGCCGTCATGGGCTGGCCGGCCGCCTCGGCGCAGGGGATCGTCCCCGTGGCGTCGAACGCGCCTTGGCCTGCGCGCAGCGCCGAATCGTCCTCGCCGACCGGAACGTCGCCGCTCGGCCCGCGCGCGGGTCGGAGGAACTCCGCGGCCGCGTAGCCCCGCGGCCCGCCGCGCATCGGCTGCACGTCGCACCAGACCCGCCCCTCCGTCTGCGCGCAGCCGAGATTGGTCAGCACCGCCCCGCGCGCCAGCCGCGCCAGAACCTCGGCGGAGGCGCCCGGGCCGGCGCGCAGGGCGAGCGACCCGCTCTCCACCGCGACCTCGAAGCGCCTCGGCCCGCCCTCGGCCGGGCTGGCCGGCGCGCCGGCGCCCTGAGCCATGGCGGGCGGGGCGGCGAAGCCGAACGCCCCGAGAGCCAGGGCGCAGAGAGTTGAGCAGAGAGTGGCGCGGGCGGCTGCGCGGCGCTGTGGCATCGGTCGATTCCCCTGCAGGGCGGTCCCGCTTCAGCCTACGCCGAAGCGCCGCGGGCGCCATCTGTCGCCGCGTCGCGCAGGTGGATGTGCAGGTCGTCGGGGCGCGGCAGGGTCAGGGTTTCGGG
>CAYGUQ010000586.1:0-2645 GCA_964352995.1 uncultured Rhodobacterales bacterium | reverse complement strand
AGATGCTCGCCGCGCTGCGCGCCGAGATCCGCGCGCGCCAGCGCATGGCGGCCGCGACGCTCGACCCCGCCTGCTACGCCACCGACCCGCGGGGCTTCCACCTGTGGGTGCGGCCGCCGCCGCCATGGACGCGCGGGCGGATCGTGGACTGGATGCGGGGCCACGCGCTCGGCGCCGTCGCGTCGGACGCGTTCTGCGTCGGCGTCGAGCCGCCCGAGGCGTTCCGCCTGTGTCTCGGCGGCGCCGCCGGACGCACGGAGACCCAGCGCGCGCTGGAAGCCCTCTCGGAGGCCTTCGAGCGCCCGCCGAACCTGCTGCAGGACGCGCTCTGAGCGCCCGCGCGCCCGAACCGGCCGGAGGCCCCCAGGCGGCGCGCGTCAGTCGATGTGGAGGACACTGGAGCGGGCGATGAGATTCGAACTCACGACCCCAACCTTGGCAAGGTTGTGCCAATACACTAAGTCACTGTTTTCGAAAGGATTATTTGGTCGCTTTTCCCGCGAAGCCCCCTTATCTCCGGGGGGTTCTGTCCGTTTCTGCCCCGAGCCGAAATCGTGGTTCGCGGAAATGTCAAGCAGAAATCGACGGGAAGCGGCGCGATGCCGCGATCATCTCGTGCGTGCCCGCATTGTTGCGGCGGACGCTCGCGATCTCGATCTCGATCACGTCGAGAGCCCCTGGAGCGAAGCTCCAGCCCACCGACTCCATCCCGCCTCGAAGTGCGGCCAGCGCCGATTGGCGGAGCGGGCCGTCAGGGATCGAGAGACCGACCCCTGATGCGATGCGTCGGTCCGGCTGATCGCCGTGGCCGACGAGCAGGACGGCGTGCGCCTCGGTCAGGCCCGGATCGCGGGTGAGAGCCGCGAGAAGCGCGTCGCGAGCAATCTCTTCTTCGTGGTCGAGGTTCATGCCGATCATCTTCGCAACCTCCGCATCCCCTCTCTCCACGCCTTCGCCAGCCGCGCTGCGTCCGGCCCCGCCCGGTGCGGAGTATGGGTCCGCTCGCGGGTCTCGTAGACCGAATCCAGCACGTGGGGCGACCTCCGGAAGCGCCGGTGCGCTGCGGCGTCGAAGTCGCGCAGGTCGATCGGCGCGGCGCCGTTGTCGAGATCGACGAGGCGCTGCAGCCACGCGCCGTCGAAATCCGGGGCGTCGCTCAAGACCACGCGATCGCGCATCAGCGCGCTGTAGTCCCGCGCGACCTGCCACGCCGGCGGCGCCGCGTCGAGCGCCGACCGTGGGATGCGGTGGACTGCGGCGCTCTGCTCGGACCACGCCGACTGCGGCCAGGACGCGTCCGGACGGATCAAGCTCGAGCGGACCACGATCTCGTCGCCGACGATCTCCGCGACGCCGATCTCGACGGGTCAGGACTCCATGTCGAGCGACGACGCTTCGAAGTCGATGAAGAGCGGGTTCATGCGGCCGCCAGCGGCGCGCCGCTCTCCCCAGCGAGAACGTCGGCGACGCCCTGATGAGAAATCCTGACGCCGTGGATCCGCCGCACGTCGTCAGCGATCGCCCGCAGGCTCGCCCCCCCCTCTGCGGCGCCGGATCGTCGCGAGCGCCGCCTGGCCAACTTCGTCCTCCTCGAGCGCGCCGTCGGCGCCGACGCGCCAGCCGAGCTGGACGTGGCCGCCGAGATATCGCCCGCGCGACGCCTGGTCGCGCTTCACGCTGCGGACGCGCTCGCGGATCAGGCGGCGCTCTTCCTGCGCGACCGCGAGGAGGATCGTGTAGACGAGCATGCCGCGGCCGTTCGGGTCGGCGACGTCGTCGTTGGAGATATTCAGCAGCCGGCATCCGATGCCCTTGCGCCGGAACGCCTCGATTGTGTCGAGGCCGTCGAGTGCGGAGCGGAATGCGCGGTCGAGCGACGCGACGATGACCTGGCCTCCCGGCTTCAGGACCGCGAAGAGCCGTGCTCCCTGCGGCCGCTCGCGCCATGGCACCGACCCGCTGACGCCGCGCTCGACAAAGAACTCCGCGACCTCGAGCCCGTCTGCCATCGCCTGGCCGCGGATCTTGCGCTCCTGGACGCCGAGGCTCTCGCCTTCCTCGGCCTGCCGATCCGTCGAGACGCGCACATAGCCATAGACCGCCATCATCCAACTCCACCCTGTCAGCGCGTCAACGCGCTCACTGAACCACGCCGCTTGTCAGGGCTCCTTGACAGTGGGCCGCCTCCGTTCGTGACGCGCCCCCGTCGGTAAGATACGATTAGGTGACGATTCCGCAGAGAGGATCGACAGGAGAGCGAGGGCGAGATGGCGCATGACGCAGACTCCGTTGTGCAAATCACGGCTGGGCCGGATTTCCCCTTTCCCCGGACGGACTCATCCCATGGCTTCGGTGACGGGTATGCCGAGTGCGGTGAAGCGGTTCAGGACGGCGACCCTGACTTGGAGTTCGGCGACCTGACGGTCGAAGTCGCGCGCCATGAGGCGCTGACCGAGCGGCTTGACGCAGTGCATCTTCGTCTCTGCGCGGCTGCGGCGGTGATAGCCGCTCCATCGTCGCCAGATCGCGCGACCAAGATGGCGTGACGCCCTGAGGGCCTCGTTGCGCGCCGCGGCGCCCGCAGTGGTCTCCTTCCAGTGGAAGGGCCGCCCGCCGAACGCGTCGGCGCCGCGGGCGGCGATCGC
>CAYGUQ010000585.1:0-2677 GCA_964352995.1 uncultured Rhodobacterales bacterium | reverse complement strand
GCATCTGGTCTTCGCGCTGCCGGTGAACCGACTGCTCGCCCCGCCCCGCGCCGCGCCGAAGGCGAGCGCGGCCGACGCGACCCCCGCGCCGCCGGCGGCGGACGCGGCGTGGACGTCCGCGGCTCTCGCCTTCGTCTTCGCGGCGACGTGGATCGTCAGCGTCGGGCTTGCGGCGCATCTGCCGCGGCTGCTGGAGCAGGCGGGCGCCGCGCCGGCAGCGGCGCTCGCCGCCGCGGCGCTGGTGGGGCCGGCGCAGGTCGGGGCGCGGTTGCTGGAGTTCGGCCTAATGCGGCGGGCGAACCCGCTGTTCTCCGCGCGGCTCGCCTGCCTCGCGCACCCGCTCGGCGCGGCGGCGCTCGCGGTCTTCGGCGCGCCCGCCGCCGCGGCGCTGACGATCCTGCACGGCGCCGGCAACGGCGTGATGACCATCGCCAAGGGAACGCTGCCGCTCGCGCTGTTCGGCCCCGAGGGCTACGGCCTGCGCACCGGGCTGCTGATGGCGCCGGCGCGGCTGGGGCAGGCCGCCGCGCCGCTCGGCTTCGCCCTTCTGATCGACGCCTGGGGCGCCTGGACCTTCGCCGTCACGTCAGGACTGATGCTCGCCGCCTTCGTCGCGCTCGCGGCGCTCAGGTCTCGCGGCTGAGGCCCGGCGTCAGCCGCCGGACGTCACGCGCGCCAGCGTCTCGGCCGCGATGCGCGCCCGGCCGCTGTCGATCGCCTCGGCCGCGAGCGCCGCGCCCTCCTCGAGGTCGGCGGCGCGGTCCGCCACCATCAGCGCCGCGGCGGCGTTGAGGACCGCCGCGTCGCGATAGGCGCCCGGCGCCCCGTCCAGCAGCGCGCGGAGCGCGGCGGCGTTCTCCTTCGGGCTGCCGCCCAGCACCGCTTCGAACGGGTGGACCGGCAGGCCCGCGAGCTCAGGCGACACCTCGAAATCCTCGATCACCCCGCCTGCGAGGGAGACGACGTGCGAGGGGCCGGAGATGGAGATCTCGTCGGTCCCGTCGGCGCCATGCACCAGCCACGCCTTCGTCGAGCCGAGCGCGCGCAGCGTCTCCGCCATCGGCCGCAGCAGCGACAGGGCGAAGGCGCCGGTGAGCTGGCGCTCCACGCCCGCCGGGTTGGTCAGCGGCCCGAGGATGTTGAAGATCGTGCGCGCGCCCAACTCGACCCGGACCGGCTGGACATGGCGCATCGCGGGGTGATGCATCGGCGCCATCATGAAGCCGATGCCCGCCTCGGCGATGGCGCGCTCGACCACCTCTGGCGGCGCGGCGAGGTTCACGCCGATCTCCGACAGGGCGTCGGCCGCGCCGGCCTTGCTGGAGAGCGCCTTGTTGCCGTGCTTCGCCACCACGGCGCCGGCCCCGGCGGCGATGAAGGCCGCGGCGGTGGAGATGTTGAGCGTGCCCTTGCCGTCTCCGCCGGTGCCGACGATGTCGATGGCTCCGGCGGGCGCCTTCACCGGCACGCAGCGCGCGCGCATGACGCTGGCGGCGGCGGCGTACTCGTCGACGACCTCGCCGCGGCCGCGCAGCGCCATCAGGAAGCCCGCGATCTGCACCGGCGTCGCCTCGCCGGCCATGATGACGTTGAAGGCCGCCTCGGCCTCCTCGCGCGTCAGCGGCCCCGCCGCGGCCTGGCCGATCAGCGCGCGCATGTCCTTCATCTCGCCCACGCTCACGCCGCCGCCGCCCGCCGCACGCCGGCGAGCGCGAGAAAGTTCGCCAGCAGGGCGTGGCCGTGCTCCGACGCGATCGATTCGGGGTGGAACTGCACGCCGTGGATCGGCAGGTCGCGGTGCGCGAGGCCCATCACGACGCCGCTTTCGGTCTCGGCGGTGACGCGCAGGCAGTCGGGCAGGGTCGCGCGCTCGACGTCGAGGCTGTGGTAGCGCGTGACGCGGAAATCCTGCGGCAGGCCCTCGAAAAGGCCGGTTCCGTCGTGGCGGACGGCGCTGAGCTTGCCGTGCAGCGTCTCGGCGCAGCGCATGACGCGGCCGCCGAAGGCCTGCCCGATCGCCTGATGGCCGAGGCAGACGCCCATCAGCGGCACGCGCCCCGCGCTCTCGCGGATGAGGTCGAGGCAGACGCCGGCGCGGTCGGGGTCGCACGGGCCGGGCGAAAGCAGGATCGCCTCCGGCCCCAGCGCCATCGCCTCCGCCGCAGTGAGCGCGTCGTTGCGGCGCACGACCACCTCCGCCCCGAGCTCGCCTAGGTAATGGGCGAGGTTCCAGGTGAAGCTGTCGTAGTTGTCGATCAGCAATAGCATCGGCGAGGCTCCAGCGGCGTCCGCCCCGCGCGCCGGCCACGCGGCGATGCGCCGGGGTGCGCCGCGCCGTGTCGCCGGACCGCCCCCGGACGGATCGTCCGGCATGTGGCCCGTCGCGCAGGCGCGGTGTAAGGATGGCGCGTGGCGCGCGATGGCGTCAAGCAGCCCAGCCGGAGCGGAACCGTGGCGGAAGGTTCGAAGAGCGCGTCGGGGTCTAAGCGAACCGCGCCCGCGCAGAAGCAGGCGCAGGGCGCGCGGCGTCGCGGCGGCGGCTTTCTCGGCGGCGCGGCGACGGCGCTCGCCCTGTCGGCGCTGGCCGCGGGGGCGCTGTCGCTGAGCGCGCCGGGCGAGGGGCCCGGCGACGGCGGCGCCGACGCCAGGATCGTCTCGGTGGGCGTCTCTGTGGGCG
>CAYGUQ010000584.1:0-2683 GCA_964352995.1 uncultured Rhodobacterales bacterium | reverse complement strand
CGGCGGCGCGGCGACGCAGCGGGTCGAGGCGCTGGCCGCCGGCGTCGGCGGCGTCAGGCCCTTCGCCTGGCTCTGCGGCGGCGCCGCCGCGGCTGGGCTGGCGGCCGCCGGCGCGTCGTTCGCGCTGGGGCTTCCCGGCGTGCACGACGCAGTCATCGGCCTCGGCGTCGCGCTGGCGGCCGGCTGGATCGGCCATGGCGAGCTGCGCCGGCGCTGGGCGGTGGCGTTCCTCGACCAGCTGGTCGAGGCGGTGGAGCTGCTGGGGCGCGCGGTGCGCGCCGGCAACCCGGCCAGCGGCGCGGTGCGGCTCGCGGGGCGGGAGCTCGCCGCGCCGGTCGGCCCGGTGTTCACGCGCATCGCCGATCTCGACGACCTCGGCGTCGACCTGCGCCGGGCGCTGCGGCGCTCCGCCTACGAGGTGAACCTGCCCGACTTCACGTTCCTCGCCATCGCGCTCGTGATCCAGCGCGAGACCGGCGGCCAGATCGCCGACAGCCTGGAGAACCTCCACACCGTGCTGCGCAAGCGCAAGGAGGCGCGGCTGAAGGCGCGCGCGCTGACCGCCGAGGGGCGCATGTCGGCCACCATCGTCGGGCTGATCCCGCTGATCGCCGGCGGGGCGGTCTATCTGCTCGACCCCGCGCAGTTCGGCCTGCTGCTGCAGGAGGGGCCGGGCCGCACGATGCTGACGGCCGCGGCGGCGCTGCTCGCGGTCGGGATGCTGATCGTGCGCGCGATCGTGACGGCGCGGCCATGATGACGGACGGGGCGACGCTGATCGCGGTGCTGGGCGGGCTGGCGGCGCTGGCGACGGCGGCCGTGCTGATCGACCTGCGCGCGGCGCGGCGCAAGCGCGTCGCCGCGCGGATGGCGCTGGCGCTGCGCAGCGTCGACGCAAACCCCGCCGCCGATCTGCGAGGCGCGCTGAAGCGCGCGGCGCAGGATGCGCTCGGGCCGCTCGGCGCCATGCTGTCGCGCGCCTTCTTCGCGCGGGAGAAGGAGCGGGCGGAGATCGCGGCGCTGCTGGTCTCGGCGGGCTTCCGCGACCCCGGCGCGCTGCGCTGGCTGGCCGGGGCGAAGTTCGCGTCGGCCGCGCTCGGGGCGGCCGCCGGCTACGCCGCGGCGGCCCACGCCCTGTTCGAGGCGCCCTCGACCATCCAGATCGCCGCCGGCGCGGGCTTCGGCATGATCGTCGGCGCCATCCTGCCGGAGCTTGCGCTGCGTCGGCGGCGGGACGCGCGGCGGCGGCGCCTGCGCGACGCGCTGCCCGACGTGATCGACCTGATGGTGATCGCCTCCTACGCCGGGCAGAGCCTCGACATGGCGCTCGACCGCATCTCGCGCGAGCTCGCGGCCTTCTCGCCG
Source organism: uncultured Rhodobacterales bacterium (assembly GCA_964352995.1). Lineage (GTDB taxonomy): Bacteria > Pseudomonadota > Alphaproteobacteria > Rhodobacterales > Rhodobacteraceae > Rubrimonas. The sequence continues at coordinate 1,318 of CAYGUQ010000584.1, read as the reverse complement.
GACATGGCCGCGGAGATCTCGGTGATGACCGCCGAACTGCAGGCGCTGCCGGAGCGCGCCGACGCCCTCGCCAACTTCGCCGCGCGGCTCGACATGCCCGAGGCGCGGGCCTTCGCGATGACGCTGACGCAGACGGTCCGCTACGGCGCGCCGTTCTCGCAGTCGCTGCGGGCGCTGGGCGCCGACCTGCGTCAGGCGCGGATCATCGCGCTGGAGGAGCGCGGCGCGAAGATGCCGGCGCTGCTCACGCTGCCGCTGATCGTCTTCATCATGCCCGCAGTCTTCGTCGTGGTGGTGGGGCCGGCGGCGCTGTCGATGCTGGAGCTGTTCTGACATGGCGCCCGCCGCCGCCGGCGACCGCGCCCCTGACCGGGGCCGCCCGAGGAGAACCTCATGACCCATGATTTAACGAGACCCCGCTCCGCGCGCCGCGCCCCGCGTCGGCAGATCCGCGCCGTCTGCGCGGCGGCGACGGCCCTGGCCCTGGCCGGCTGCGCCGTCGGCGGATCGGCGCCGGGCTTCGGCGCGGGCGCGGGCGCCGACGCGCCCGCGGTCGGCTTCGAGAGCGCCATGCGGCTCGGCGAGGCCGCCGCCGCCGGGGGAGACCTCGCCTCGGCGGTGCGCATCCTGCGCGGCGCGGCGGAGGCGGAGCCGCTGGCCCCCGAACCCTGGCGCGCGCTCGCAGACGCCTATTACGGCGCCGGGCTCTGGCCCGAGGCGGCGGACGCCTATCGCCGCGTCGCCGCGCTCGACCCGGCCTCCGCCGCGGCGCGCACGGGGCTCGGCCGCACTGCGCTGGCGCAGGGCGACGCATCCGGCGCGGAGGCGCATTTCAACGCCGCGCTGGCGCTCGCGCCGCAGGACGCCGCGGCGACGAACGGGCTGGCGGTCTCGCTCGACCTGCGCGGCCGCCACGACGCGGCGCAGCGGCTCTACGACGCGGTGCTGGCGCGCGACCCTGCGAACCGAGGCGTGATGTCGAACCGCGCCCTGTCCCGCGCGCTGGGCGGCGACGCCGCCGCCGCGGCGAGCGAGCTGGACGCGCTGGCCCGCGCCCGCGCCCGCGCCCCGCAGGCGACCCACAACCTCGCCCTCGCCTATGCGCTCAACGGCGAGATGGACAAGGCGGAGGCCGTGCTCTCGGCGGCCCTGACGCCGCAGGAGGCGGCCGAGAACCTCGCCTTCTACCGTTCGCTGAGATGACCGCGGCGCGCGCGATCAGGGCGGCGAGGCGCGCGCTCGGCGCGCCGCTGCGCGACCGTGCGGGCCTGGCGGCCGTGGAGTTCGCGCTTATCGCGCCGGTCGCGCTGCTGCTGAC
>CAYGUQ010000583.1:0-2695 GCA_964352995.1 uncultured Rhodobacterales bacterium | reverse complement strand
GTCATGCGCTCCGATGGCCGCCAGGAGGGTCTGCGCGTCGCCGCCGGCGCCGGCGGGAGCGCCGCCGAGGGGCGCCTGGACCAGCCCGGCGCCGACGTCTCGCCGCGGCTGGCCGAGGTCCAGCGCGCCGTCGACCAGAGCGCTCCACAGCGCCGCGCCGCGCAGCCGCGGATCGGACTGCGCCAGAAGCGCGGCGACGCCGGCGACATGCGGCGTGGCCATGCTCGTGCCGCTTCGCAGCCCGTAGCGCGGCGAGACGCCTGCGGAGAACACGTCGACGCCCGGCCCGACGACGTCGACTTCGCCGCCGTCGCCGTTGATCGCGCCGTTCGAGAAGTCCGCCACGCGACCGTATTTGTCGATCGCGCCGACCCCCATGATCGTCGACGCGTTCGCCGGCGCCCCGACCGGCGCGATCACGCCCCGCTGGCGCCTGCTGTCGTTGCCGGCGGCCGCGATCGGCAGGCATCCGGCCCGCAGGGCGTTGCGCCCGGCGGTCTCGTAGACGAGGTCGGGCCCCTGCCCGGGCCGCACATAGGCGCCGAGCGACATCGAGATCACCTGACATCCGAGCGCCAGCGCCCGCTCCATGCCCGCGAGCAGCCAGGCCTCCGCGCCGCCGTGCCGCCCGAGCACCTTCCCGACGAAGACCTCGGCCCCCGGCGCGACGCCGTAGCGCGGCCGCGAGCCCTGCGCCGCCGGCCCCGCGATCGTGCCGAGACAGTGCGTGCCGTGCCCGTGCTGGTCGTCGACGGATTCGCCCGGCACGAAGCTCTCCGCCCGGAACACGCGGCCTTGCAGGTCGGGATGGCTCGCGTCGTAGCCGGTGTCGAGCACCGCCACGCGCACGCCCGCGCCGTCATGGCCCGAGCGATCCGCGCCCACGGCGTAGACGCCCCAGGTCGCCGCGGCGTCGTCGTCCCACCGCACCCCCTGCTCGACCACGCGCCCGGCGCCGCCGAAGGGGGCGCCGCCGGTTTCGATCAGGATGCGCAGCCCCTCCCGCGCCCAGTCGCCGTAGCGCTCGGCGAAAGCGTCGAGCGGGTGCATCATGTATTCGGGCCGGCTGAAGAGCACGCCCCCGCCGCGCGCCATGTCCTGCGCCGTCGCTTCGGCCGAGCGCATGGAACCGCCGCGGATCAGGGCGATCCCGAGGCGTTCGAAGTACACCGCGTCGGCCCCGCTCGCCTCGAGGTCCGCCGCGCCGAGCTCGGCGGCGCCGAAGCCCTGGGTGGTCGCGACGGCGCCGAGGCCGCCGCGCTCCAGGGCGCGCATCGCGTCGGCGCGCGAGACGTCCGGCGCCATGACGACGAGCATGCCGCCCGTCGGTTCGGGATCGTTCGCGCCAAAGGCGCCGAGGTTCAGGTCGGTCATTTCCCTGTCTCCTTTCTGTCAGGGTGGTGTGGAAAGCCGCGGTCGACGCGGGCGACGCGCCCGCGCGCGGTCGCCTCGGGACGGCGGGTCACAGGACGCCCGCCGCGCGCAGCAGCGCCGGCATGCTGTCGATCGGCTCGCCGGCCGGCTGCGCGCCGTCATGGGGGCGCCACCGGCCGTTGTCCGACCCCGGTTCGCGCCAGTAGGAGCGCGGGTCGTTCACGACCAGGCCGACGATCGTGTCTGCCACGAGGGCGCTGCCGAGGGGCCCGAGAGTCTCGCCGTCGGCGCAGACCTCCGCTTCCTTCAGCACGTAGAACCACAGCGGCGTGTGCTCCAGCAGGCCGTCGGCGACCGCGGCGCCGGTCCGCCCCGAGGTGAGGTCGGCGGAGCAGAGCGGTTCGATCTGGCGCCGCATCGCGGCGTTCACGCCGCGCAGGCAGCTCTGGCCGCTGGGAACGTTTAGCCCGTAGCCGAGCCGCAGGCTGCGCCGGGCGAGGCCGCCGGACGGCGCGGCGCCGGCCGCGCCGAAGAGGCGCGTGTCGATGCTTCGCGCCGCGCGGTCGGGCATGCGCCGGTCCGGAACCGCCGCGAGGCGATCCCACTCCACGACCCAGTCCGACGGGAGCCTCGGATACGACCCGCCGTCGCGGCGCGGCATCGGGGTGGGGCGGCCGAAGCCGGTGAAGCGCCGCAGCAGCGCGACGGGGGCGCAGGGCAACTCCTGCGCGCTTCCCGCGACCGCCCGCCCGAAATAGCGGTTCCAGTCGTAGCTCGGCCGCTGCATCGTCTCGCGGAAGCGGAACGCCGCGAAGCAAAACTCCATCGGCAGCGGCAGGCCGCCCAGCGAAACCGGGCGTCGCGCCAGCATCGCCGAGAACAGCGGCGCGCCGGCGTAGAGCGCCTCGCCGAGCGCCTGCGCCTCGCAGACGCTCGGCAGCAGCACGTTGATCAGCAGCCACTGATAGATGCGGCGCAGCTCGGCGCGGGCCCACTCGAACACGGCCTCGCGCCCGCGCGCCAGCACCGAGCGGTCCGCGCAGCACGCGACGAGGTTGTTGTGCAGCCGCAGGAAGGCGAGGTGGAGCTGCGCCGCGGCGAGGCTTTCGTCGTTGCGCATGTCGCCGATGACGGCGCGCTGAACCCGCGGCGCGCCGTCCTCCCCTACGAAGACGTCGCGCAGGTCGCCGCGCAGGCCGCGCAGCGCCTCGACGGTGAGATCGGCGTCAGGGTCGTCGAGCAGCGCGCCGCAGACCTGCTGCGCCTCGGCGCAGGGCGACGCCAGGCGCATCTTCGCGGGGTCGCCTTGCATGCGCATGGC
>CAYGUQ010000582.1:0-2714 GCA_964352995.1 uncultured Rhodobacterales bacterium | reverse complement strand
TTGCTGGAGAGCGCGCCGCGCCTCAGCCTCGACGGCCGCTCGACCTTCAGGCCCATCCCCGGAGACGTGCCGTCGCCGCTGGCGCCGCCGCCGGGCTGCGCCTTTGCGCCGCGCTGCTCCCTTGCGCAGGCCGTCTGCCGAAAGGCGCCGCCGCCGCTCTGGGAAATCGCGCCGCAGCGCTTCTCCGCCTGCCTGCGCGCGGACGCGCTGAGGCAGGCGGGTCAGGCCCCGATCACCAGCGGCGCGTAGCCTTCGGGCGTCAGCCAGCCCTTCTCAGCCTCCTCCAGCACGAGGCAGGTGAGCACGCCGCTGGCGTAGGCCCGCGTGTCGATGCCGATCCGGTTCGGCCGCACGCAGGGCTCCGACGTCACCGTGTGACCGTGCACGACCACGGCGCCGAAATCGCCCTTCTCGCTGAGAAACGGCTCGCGGATCTCGGTGAGATCGCCGAGCGACTGCTTCTCCAGCGGCTTGCCCGGCCGCACGCCGGCATGCGCGAAGAAATAGTCGCCATGGCGTTCGCAGGCCCGCAACCCTCGCAGGAAAGCCTCGTGCTCCGGCGGCAGCGCGGCGCGCAGGTCCTTGCCCAGCGCCTTGAGCGGCCGCAGCCCGAGCCCGCGCGCATAGGGCGCCACGCCGTAGGAGATCAGCGTCTCGACCCCGCCGAACTCGATCCAGACCGAACTGGCGGCGGTCGGCTTGGCGAGGAAGCGCAGCATCCAGACGTCGTGGTTGCCGGCGAGGCAGACGCCGTCGCCGTCGCGGCAGAACTCTATGAGCGCCGAGATCACGCCGGCGCTCTCCGGCCCGCGGTCGACATAGTCGCCGAGATGGATCACGCGAAAAGCCCGCACCGGGCGGCGCACGAGATCGGCGGCGATCGCCGCGTGCAGCGCGCGCAGAAGATCGAGGCGGCCGTGGACGTCGCCGATGGCGTATAGCCTGAGGCCCTCCGGCGCCCGTGCATCCTTGAGTAGCGGCATCCGCCCCTCTCGTATCCGGGGCCGGGCGGCGCGCGGCGTCTGCGGCGAAGCGGGCCGCAACGACGTCCTGGCCCTCCGGCCCTCGCCTGCCCCTAAAGACGGAACGCCGCCGGGCCCGCATGGCCCCGCGGCGTTCCTGCATCGGTGACGAGTGCAAGGCGCGCCATGCGCGCCGTCCCTCCTGCGAGGGGTATCGAGAACGATCCGAGCGTGTGGATCAGACGGCGCCTTCGCGCTGCGCCTTCTTGCGCGCGAGCTTGCGCGCCCGGCGGATCGCTTCCGCCTTTTCGCGCACGCGCCGCTCAGACGGCTTCTCGTAATGCTGCTTGAGCTTCATTTCGCGGAAAACGCCCTCGCGCTGAAGTTTCTTCTTGAGAGCTTTGAGCGCCTGCTCGACGTTGTTGTCGCGAACCAGAACCTGCACCTGTTGTCACCACCTTTCCGGGTTCGAGTTTCTGGAAGAGCCGGCTATATACGCATCGAGGGCGGCGCTGTCCACCGTTTCGGGCGGAGGCGCGGCGGAACTGGACGTTCGGGAGACGACATGGCGCAGGAAGCAGGCCTCAAAGGGTCGGGACGCGACGCAAACGGCGCGGGCGAGAGCGGCGACATTGCGGCGGCGCGGGCGCGCGTGCTGACCGCGGCGCTGCCCAACGTCCCTTTCGACGGCTGGTCGGAGCAGACCCTGCGTGCGGCGGTCGAAGCGAGCGGCGTGGAGCCGGGCCTCGCCCGCATGGCCTTTCCCCGCGGCGCGGTCGATCTCGCCGTCGCGTTCCATGACGACGGCGACGCCCGGCTCGCGCAGGCGCTGGCCACGGCGCCGCTCTCCGGCATGAGGATGCGCGAGCGCGTCGCCTTCGCGGTGCGGACGCGTCTCGAACTCGTCGAGCGCCATCGCGAGGCCGTCCGCCGCGGCGCGACGCTCTTCGCGCTGCCGATCTACGCCGCGGACGGGGCCAAGGCGCTCTGGCGCACCGCCGACGTGATCTGGACGGGCCTCGGCGACGCCTCGGAAGACGCCAACTGGTACTCCAAGCGCGCGATTCTCTCCGGCGTCTACGGCTCGACCGTGCTCTACTGGCTGGGGGACGGGTCCGAGGGCTTCGCTGACAGCTGGGCCTTTCTCGACAGGCGCATCGACGGCGTGATGCAGTTCGAGAAGCTGAAGGCGCAGGTCAATGCGAATCCGCTCGGGCGGGTCGCCATGGCCTTGCCGAACGCGCTGTCGAAGATGGTGCGCCCGCCCCGCCGGGCGTGACGGCGAGGCGGACGGGAGAGGGTCGCGGCGACGCGGCGGCGCCCGCTCTCGCGGCGATCAGAGCGCCTTGATGTCGCTCGCCGCTGTGCGGCCGTCGCGCCGGGTCTCGAGTTCGTAGGCGACCTTCTGGCCGTCGCTCAGGCCGTCGAGCCCGGCGCGCTGCACCTGCGTGATGTGCACGAATACGTCGGGGCCTCCCGTGTCGGGCTGAATGAACCCGAAGCCCTTGGTGGCGTTGAACCATTTCACGGCGCCGGTGGGCATGCGCCATCTCCTTCCAGTCTCCGGCCGCCCGGCGGGATTGCCGGGGCGGCTTCAGGGCGCGACGCAGGCGCGAACGGGTGCGCCGTGGTCGCTGGAAGGCGGGCAGGCACGGTCGTCGGGCATGCGTGGCGACCTGAAAATTACCCACAGCGCTGAGTCGGAGCAAGAAGACCCTCCTGCCGCGCCGCCCGATTCGCCCCCGCCCGCGC
>CAYGUQ010000581.1:0-2738 GCA_964352995.1 uncultured Rhodobacterales bacterium | reverse complement strand
GAACGGCCACGCCGTCGGATGCGGTTTCGCAGCGGCGGCGCGCTGGTCGGCGCCCAGGCCAGCGAGGCGAGCCTAGGCCAGCCTTTCGCCAGCCGCCGTGCTCTTGCGCTCCCGCCGCCGTGAAGAACCGCCCGGCGCAGGAGAAGCGGGCGCGCCGGGTCGGTCCGACTGCTCCGGCAGCGGCAGGGCCGGCGCATCGGCGCCGCCCACCGCTCAGATCGCAGTCGTCAGTCGCGTGAGCCACTCGGGCGACGCTTCGACCAGCCAGGCCTCGGCGCGCTTGTCGAGGCCCGACAGGATCAGCAAGCCAACTGCGAGCAGCAGCGCTCCCATCGCCTGCTTGCCTCCCGACCCCGCCGCCATCAGCCGTCGGCGCCAGCGCCCGAGCGCCCCGCGCGACAGCGAGCCAAGCAGCAGCAGCGGCGCGGCCGCGCCCACGCCGAAGGCGAGCATCGTCAGGGCGACCTCACCGAGGTTCTCGCCCCGAGCCGCCATCAGCGACGCAGCCCCAAGCGTCGGCCCGACGCAGGGGGCCCAGACGAGGCCGAGTAGAAGCCCCACCGCCGCCTGACCATGCAGTCCGGCGGTCGAGAAGCCGCCGAAGCGCTGTTCCGTCCAGCCGCCGACCGGCCCCGCCGCCGCAGCGACGCGGGTCTGGAGCGCCGGCACCAGCAGCACCAGCCCGAGCGCCGCGAGCATGGTTCCGCCCAAGGCGCGGAACACGCCGGCGTCCAGTCCCATCGCGAAGCCCACCGTCGCGACGAAAAGGCCGACGGCCGTAAATGAGATGGCGAGCCCCGCCGCCAGCGCCGCCGGGCCCCAGCGATGCTCGGCCGCCGCAGCGCCGAGCACGATGGGGATCAGCGGCAGCACGCAGGGCGAGAGCGTAGAGAGCAGCCCCGCCGCCGCCCCGAACAGGATCTCGCTCGCCATCGCGTCAGAGCGCCTTCGCCAGAAGCGCCTCGACGCTCTCGGGATTGGAGTCGCCGACGCTGCGGCCAATCTCGGCGCCGGCCCCGTACACGATCAGCGTGCTCTGCTTCTGCGCGCCGAGCGCGCGCACCACGTCCTTGCGGCTGTCGAAGTCGACCTCAAGCAACAGCATGTCGGCGAAGCGCTCTTGCGCGAAGAGGTCGGCAAGGATCGCCTTCTGGGCCCTGCAGACCGGGCACCAGGGCGCGCTGATCTCGACGAGGACGGGACGGCCCTCGGCCAGCGCGGCGTCGAAGGCCGCCTGGTCGAACGACTGGGCGGGCGGCTCGGCGGCGAGAGCCGGCAGGGCGATGAGGGCGGCTGTGAGGCCGAGAATGCGGCGACGGTCGATCATGGGCGGTTCTCCAGGTTGGAACTCACGGTGGTTCGTCGCAGATCACACCTTCATTCCGGGGCGGCCGTTGACATGTTCGCGAGGCGCTGGCGATCGCCAGCGGCGGAGCCGTTCTCCGACCAGAGCCCGCGCTTCAATCGCTGCGCCGCCGGTGGGTGCGGTTCCAGCCGGTTGCGAGCCGTTCAAGCCGCTACGATGAGCCGTCATTCGGCGCACGCTCGCGCCGTTCCTCTACGTCGCACCCTGGCGACAGCAGTGCTAAAGGCGGATCGCGAACTCAACGACCGAGCGGCGCCGACGTGGGTCGAGGGCGGTGCGGCGCCGTCGTGCGTCGGCGCGGCCGCACCTCAGTGCATCGAGAGCACGAGATTGCGCACCATCGGATAGATCTCTTTTTCCCACTTGCGGCCGTTGAAGACGCCGTAGTGGCCCACATTCGCCTGCAGGTGATGGCGCTTGAGGTGCGGGCGCAGCGAGCGGCAGAGCTCGTGCGCCGCGGCGGTCTGGCCCAGCGCGCAGATGTCGTCGCGTCCGCCTTCGACCGTCAGCAGCGCCGTGCGGCGGATCGCGCCGGGGTCGACGACGCGGCCGCGATGAACGAATTCGCCGGTCGCCAGCGTCGCCCGCTGGAACACCCGGTCGATAGTCTCGAGATAAAACTCGGCCGTCAGGTCCAGCACCGCGAAGTACTCGTCGTAGAAGGTCTTGATCTTCTCCGCCTCGGCTTGCTCGCCATTGCGCAGATGCGTGTAGAGCCGGCGGTGCGCGTCGCGGTGGCGCTCCATGTTCATCGCCATGAACGCGGTCAGCTGCAGAAAGCCCGGATAGACCGCGCGCCCGGCGCCGCCATGCCGCGCGGGAACCCGCGCGATCACGTGGCTCGCGAACCAGGAAAGCGGCTTTGAGGTGGCGAGGCGGTTGACGTCGGTCGGGCTCTCACGCGGATCGACCGGGCCGGCCATCAGCGTCATGCTGAGCGGCGTCGCCGGATCGTGATCCTCCGACATCACGGCGACGGCCGCCAGCGTCTGGACGCAGGGCTGGCAAACGGCGAGCACATGGGCCCCGGGTCCGATGTGACGCAGGAAGCGAATGAGGTAATCGACGTAATCCTCGACACCGAAGTCGCCCTCGGAGACGGGCACGTCGCGCGCGTTGGCCCAGTCCGTGATGTAGACGTCGTGGTCGCGCAGAAGCGTCTCCACCGTGCCGCGGAGGAGCGTGGCGAAATGGCCCGAAAGCGGCGCGATCACCAGGACGGGCGGCTGGTCGGTCTGAACGTCCTTCGCGAAGCGGATCAGCCGGCCGAAGGGCAGCGCGAGCGCCGTCTCCTCGATCACCGCGGCGTCGCGATCGCCGACCCGCGAGCGACGGATGCCGAAATCGGGTCGCGCATGCGTCAGTGCGAAGC
>CAYGUQ010000580.1:0-2746 GCA_964352995.1 uncultured Rhodobacterales bacterium | reverse complement strand
GATCCGCGCCGCATCCGCCAGCGCCACCAGCGCCGCGTCCCCGGCGGCGTGGCCGCAGCCGTCGTTCAGTCGCTTGAAGCGGTCGATGTCGAAGGCGATCAGGCTCATGGTCGCGCCGCGCCGCGCGACGCCGGCGCGCACCGTCTGCGCCGTCTCGAAGAAGCCGCGCCGGTTCAGCAGCCCGGTCAGCGGGTCGAGCGCGGCGAGGCTGCGCAGGTCGGCGCCCTGCTCGCCGTCGGCGGCCTGATCGCCCACCATGGCGACGTAGCTGTCGAGCGCGCCGTCCGCGCCGCGCACCGCGCGGACGGACAGGCGCATCCAGCGCGCCCGGCCGCCCTCTCCCCAGCCGAAGCCGGTCGCGCTCGCCTCGCCGGCCCGCGCCGCCTCGCCGAGCAGCGCGCCGGCGTCGGCGGTGAAGGAGGCGCGGTCGAGCAGCGCGTCTAGCGTCATGCCCAGCGCGTCGCCGGCGGAGAGGCGCTCGAGGCGCTCGGCCGAGCGGCTCCACGCGCTGATGCGCCCGCCGCGGTCGACGCAGAAGATCGCGGGGCCGTCCGCCATGTCGGCGAGGGCGGCGAAGCGCGCGCGCTGCCTGTGGGCCTCCTGCTGCGCCTCCGCCGCGGCGGCGTCGTTGACGAGCAGCGCGGTGTAGCCGCCGTCGGGCGCGCGCATCAGGGTGAGCCCTGCGATGGCGCCGGAGGCGGCCCGCAACCGGCGCCGAACCGCGTCGCCCGGCCGCATCGCGGCGAGCGCGACTGCGGTGAGGTCTGGCGCGGGAGCGCGCAGGAGGTCGGCGAGACAGGCGCCCGGCCGCGGCGCCTCGATCCCGAGCAGTTCGCGCGCCGCGTCGTTGCAGGCGAGAATGACCCCGCCGGCGTCGGCCTGGACGACGCCCACGGGCCACGCCTCGACGTCCACGCCGGCCATGAGCGGAACAACGGCCGGCGCGGCGCGCGGCGCGCGCCCCGAAGACCGCGCGCCGCCTGACGAGCATGTCGCTGACGCCGCAGCCCATCCGTCGCGCCAATCGGGGCGGTCGGGCGTCGCATCGGCCGGCTCGATGGTCTCGTCTCGCATCCGCATGCTCCGAAAGGTTAGCGAGAGGTTGCCACAACCCGTTTAATGAACACTTAACGCGCGGCTCAAGGGCCGGCGCTCGGCGCGATCCGAAGACCGGGATTTCTCTCCCCGGCGTGGCCGGTCCGGGATGCGACGCGCCGGACGGACCGCATCGTCGGGACAAGCTTCAGTCGATCCCGCCCCGTGAGAATGGACGGGGTCAGGCCCTTCTCGGGCAGCAGGCATCGGCGAGGCGAAGCCTCGCCGCGAGGGCGTACCCGTGCGACCGAGAGGTCCTGGGAAAGACACGGATTGGTCGGTCTGTCCGCGGGTCAGATCGCACGGGACGCCTCGCGGCGCCAGCCCATCACGCTCCATCGCCGTGTGGGTCAGGACGCTCAGGAACTGGCTACGCCCTTGTTGCGCAAAGGCGTCTGGCAGAGGGATTCGCCTCGCGAATCCAGCGCGATAGCCGGGGCGGATGAGCAAGCCGACACCCCCGACGCACAAAACCACGAACTGGCCGAGCCGCAACGAGGCGCTCAAGCGCCGCGGCGCGCTGAAGATCTGGTTCGACCTCGCCATGAGATGCGAACGTGCGCCGACGGGCAAGCGCGGGCGCCCTCCGCTCCAAGGTCGAAGGCGAGGGCGAGTGCAGTGAGACGGGTCAAAAAACAGTACTGGGACTGTTTTCGCGCCGAACGCGCAAGCACGGCGGCTCCAAACGCCGGGTCTGGCGCGAGCTCCACCTCGGGAGCGACGAGGAGACGCTGGAAGTCCACGCCATCAACGGCGCGCCAGCGCGCGCAGCGACATCGGCGACGCGCCGATGCCGCCCGAGCTTCCCGGCCAGATCGCCCCGCATCTTCGGCCGCGCTGTCTCGCGACAATGGAGTGGATGCCAGCGCCGCAGACGCGCCGAGACCAAGATGCATTGCGTGAAGCTGCTCGGTCAGCGCCTGATGGCGCGCGGCTTCGACCGTCAGGTCGCGGAGCCCCACGTCAGGATCGCCGTCCCGAACCGCTTCACCGCCCTCGGCATACCCGTCGCCGAAGCCGTCGGGCGACCTCGTCCCGGTAAAGGGGAAATCCGGCCAAACCCCTGTTTTCAATATACATTCTCCCACCGCGCATACCCCCCGCTGTTCGGCATGAACAAGGCCCAAGCACCTGATAATGGGTGAGAAAGCGTTGGTTTTGGCGGCGTGCGACTGCAGGATTTCATGGAATCTCCACTGGAGCCCGGCAATTCCGGACCGCCCGATGAAGCACCGTCCGCGCCCTCCCGAGCAGGACGATCTCCTGCGGCCCCGGTTCGTCGACCTGATCGACATGCGTCATGAGCTCGTCGCGCTGACCGGGCTGATCGACCGGGAAGTCTTCGAGCGCGAGCGGGCCGGTTTTTTCCCCTCGGCGGTGGGCAGGCCGGCGACTTCGCCGCGGATGTGGCGGGGTTGCTCTGCCTGCAGCACGCCTTCCGTCTGTCGGACGAAGCCGGCGCGGCGCGCTGGGCCGAGAACCCCTGCTGGCGGCGCCTCACCGGCGAGACGTTCGTCGGGAAAACAGCCGCCCGGACTGTTTTCCGATCCTCCTCACTTCAGCATCGCCCGCCCATCGACCCGAGCCCGCTGGTCAGCTGGCGCAAGCGCATCGGCGAGGAAGGCGTGGAGTGGCTGCTCACCAAGACCAT
>CAYGUQ010000579.1:0-2752 GCA_964352995.1 uncultured Rhodobacterales bacterium | reverse complement strand
GCCACGAGGGCCGCCGCCCGCGAGAGCACGGCGCCGCGCGCCTGCGCCGTCATCCCTCGCCACGCCGCGCCGCCCGCCTCGGCCGCGTCGAGCGCCTGCGCGGCGACCGCTTCGCCCGCGTCCGCATAGGCGTGGGCCGGGCCGCCGTCGGACGGATCCTCGACCGCGACGCGCGCGCCGGCGCCCTCGACGAACTCCCCGCCTACGAGGCTGGCGACCGTCTCGCGGCCGAGCGCCTCGCGGATGGCGGCCTCCGCGGCGCTCACGGGCGCGCCGCGATGCGGTTGAAGTCCTCGCCAGCGCCGAGCGCGTCGCGCGCCTCGGCCCAGTCGCGCGCCACGCGGCGGGCGTAGTCGCCCGCCCCCGGCGCCGCCGCCGCCAGCGCGACGTCCTTGGCCATCAGGCCCAGCGTGAAGCCGCTGTCGAACGCGCCGCTCAGGACCCATTTCGGGAGATTGACCTCGGTCGCCGCGCTGCGGCCGGAGCCGGCGTTCACCGCCTCCAGCAGCGCCTCGGGCGAGACGCCGCCCTGCGCGGCCATCCGCAGCGCCTCGCCCGCCAGCAGCAGATGGCCCGCGCACAGCATGTTGTTGGCGAGCTTCGCGACGCCCCCGGCGCCCGGCCCGCCGCAGCGCGCAATCTTGCGCGAAAGCGCCTCCAGCACCGGCCGAGCGCGCTCGACGTCGGCGTCGTCGCCGCCGACCATGGCGAGCAGGGCGCCTGAAGCCGCGCCCGCGGGGCCGCCGGAGACCGGCGCGTCGACCCAGCCGATCCCGTGCGCCGCCGCCTCGCGGTGCAGCGCGCGCGTCGTCTCCGGCGAGACGGTGGACGCGTCGATCACGACCGCGCCCCGCCGCAGCGTGCGCCACAGGGCCGCGGCGACGGCGCGCACCGCGGCGTCGTCGGGAAGCGACAGCAGCGCCGCCTCCACGCCGGCGACCTGCTCCAGCGCGTCCACGGCGCCCGGCGCGTCCGCGCGCTTCGCCGCGTCGGCGTCGAAACTGCGCACGTCGTGGCCCGCCGCCGCCAGAACGCGGGCCATCGGCGCTCCCATCGCGCCCAACCCGATCACCGCAACCTGCATCGCGCCCCGCCCCAATCCGGCGCCCGCCGTCAATCGCCCCTCGCCACGTCAGCCCGTTGCGGGACGCCGGCGCCTCGTTCTAGGCTCGCGACGCTACAACACCGCGGTCGAGGCGCAAGGGCGGCGGGCCGCCGCGCCTCCGGCGGCGCCCCTCGGACCCAGGACGCGACCATTCGCCGAAGCGATGGCGCGCCGGCGTGGAGAAGCCAGGCATGAAGCACGATCTCATCCTCGTCGGCGGTCGCGTGATCTGCCCGGATGCAGGCCTCGACGGCGCGGCGGACGTCGCCTTCAGGGATGGGCGCGTCTCGGCGGTCGGCGCGGGGCTCGACCGCGACGGCGCCGCTGTGCGCGACGTCTCCGGCCATATCGTCACGCCGGGGCTCATCGACCTGCACACCCATGTCTACTGGGGCGGCACGTCGCTCGGCATCGACGCGACCGAGTTCTGCAAGAGCAGCGGCGTGACGACGGCGGTGGACACCGGCAGCGCCGGGCCGGGCAACTTCATGGGTTTCCGCAAGCACGTGATCGAGCCGAGCCCGGTGCGCATCCTCGCCTATCTCCACGTCTCCTTCGCCGGCATCTACGGCTTCTCCAGAAACGTGATGGTCGGCGAGAGCGAGGAGGTCCGCATGCTCGCGCCGGCCGACTGCGCCGACGTGATCGAGGCGAACCGCGACGTGATCGTCGGCGTCAAGGTGCGCTGCGGCCGCGGCGCCTCGGGGACGCAGGGCTGGACCGCCCTGCAGATGGCGCTCGAGGTCGCCGACGCCGTCGGCCTTCCGCTGATGGCGCACATCGACCATCCGCCGCCGACCTACGACGAGATCATCGGGGCGCTGCGCCCGGGCGACATCCTCACGCACGCCTTCCGGCCGTTCCCGAACACGCCCTGCGACGGCCAGGGCGCCGTGAAGGAGACCGTGCGGCGGGCGCGCGAGCGCGGGGTGCTGTTCGACATCGGCCACGGCAAGGGCAGCTTCGCGTTCAGGACGGCGCGCGCGATGCTGGCCGGCGGGTTCCCGCCCGACACGATCAGCTCCGACGTGCACGCGCTCTGCATCGACGGCCCGGCGTTCGACCAGACGACGACGATGTCGAAGTTCCTCTGCCTCGGCATGCCGCTGGCCGACGTCGTCCGCGCCTCCACGATCGCGGCGGCGGACGCGCTGCAGCGGCCGGGGCTCGGGTCGCTCAGGCCCGGCTCGGTCGGCGACGCGACCGTCCTGAGCCTGCGCGAAGGCGCGTTCGACTACGAGGACGTCGTCGGCGAGCGTCTCGTCGGCGACAGGCGGCTCTTCTCCGAAGGCGTGGTCGTGGGCGGGCGATGGTTCCACCCCTGAAGCGCGCGCCAGGCCGAGACCGCGCCGACCGACGCCCCGGCGGCGAAGCCGCCGCCGGGCTCGCCGGCCTTGACGCCTCGCCGAGCGGCCTGCGACGGAACATGCCGCGATGCTGAGCGTGCTTGGAAACCTCGTCTTCCGCCGCCTGTTCCTCGCGCAGGCGGTGGCGCTGATCGGCACGGGGCTCGCGACCGTGGCGCTCGGCCTGCTCGCCTACGACCTTGCGGGCGCCGACGCCGGGGCGGTGCTGGGGACGGCGCTCGCCGTGAAGATGATCGCCTATGTCGGCGTCGCCCCGGCGGCGGAAGACGAGGTTTCCAAG
>CAYGUQ010000578.1:0-2761 GCA_964352995.1 uncultured Rhodobacterales bacterium | reverse complement strand
CCGGCGTACAGGGTCGCGCTCAGACCGGCACCGGGCGTGCGCCCATCGGCCTCCATGGCGAGATACAGCAACGGCGCCTCCGGCGTGGCGGCCGCTCCGGCGCTCGCGAGGCTGTCTGCGATGGCGGTGCGGGTCGCATCCGAGAAGTACTGCGCCGCAATCGTCGTGTAGACGGCATGAAGAGCGCCGTGGCGAGCCTCGCCAAGACGATTGGCGAGCCACGGCGCGGCGTCTCCAGCGTCAGGGCGGGCGGAAGCGACGGAGATGGCGGCGCGCGTGCGGGCCAGTCGTTCTGGCTGGTCAGGCCACAGATAAGAGAGAAGCCGTAGCGCATCCTCCGGCGACGTTGGGTCGAGCGGGGCGAGGTCGACCGCTCTGCGCCCGGCTATGTCGATCTGACGCGGAACGGGGCGGTCGGGGCCCCGCCATTGCGGCGCAAGCGCGACGACTGCGTCCGAAGGGCCGTAGACGTGATCGTCTATCGCCAGGGAGAAGCGATCGAGCGCCAGGTTCAGTCCGGCGCTGGCGCCAAGCTCCGACAGCACCACGGGCCTGTCGCCAACCTCCCCCAACGCCCACCAGAGCCCGGCGATCACCGCCGCGGCTCGTCGCACCTCGTTCGTCTGCGGCGTGCGTTCGAGCCACGCGAGGATTCGCGTTTCGTGATCTCGCAAGTTGTCCTCGAGCGCCGCCCACAGGTCGTCGTCCGAAGCCGAATTCGGTGGGTAGACAGCGGCGAGCGACGGCGAACCGCCGTCGAGGACGAGGCCGTGGAGCGCGCCCGCGAGCCGCAGCGGCACCGACTGCCCTGAAGGCCCGACATTGCCGGACCAGGCGAGGCATCGCGCGCCGACAGCGGTATCGCGGGAGAGCCGTTCTCCAATCAGGGGCATGAGCCTGCCCATGAAGGGGGATCCGAGACTGGCGCAGGCGCGCCCCTGCTCGATGAAAGCCTGCCGGATAGGATTGATCAAAGGCGTCTCGCTCCGCGTCACCCGCTCCTTGACGCCCCTACGACGACATCCGACCCGTCGCTGATGTCGCGCGCTGCAAGGGCGGCGAAGCGCCCGGCGCCGCAAGCCGTCATCGCTACAGCGCGGCAATCACGATGCGAGGCAATGCGTCAAATCACCCAGATCGGCGCTCCGCAATCGCCTCGCCCTCCCGGTTCCCGCCAGTCGCGAGGCGCCCTGCAGGGCGCGGTAGGCGGCCGGTCGCGCAGGCGGCGGGTCCGGGGATCACCTCGGACGACCGCCCCACGGGGTATGCCGCGGGTCAACGATAATCGCAGGTCGTGACGCAAGGGCCGGAGGCAGTGGTCTTTGGTGCGCGCGACTTGCCGGCCCTCCCGCCGGGCGCGCTTGCGGTGGCCGAAGCCTTACAAGCCAAACTGGCGCTTGCGCAGGAGCGGCCGACTTCTAGACGCCACGGATTTTCTGCGACTGTCAAAGTTGTTTATGAGGAGGTCGCGGGACGACTGCGGTACGCTCCGTCTACACGCTTACGTCCTGTTGCGGCCGGGGTGGGCGAAAGCTGATGGCGTGGATGCCCCCTCCCGACCGGGTCAGGTGCGCGGCTGCTGAGGCGATTCTGCGATCCGCTGGCCAGCAATCGTCGTTAGGTCACGCGGCCGTCGTCAGCGCGATGCGGCGGTCGAGCGCCGCCTGCAGCGCGGCGTCGGCTGTCGCGACCACCGCGCCGCCGGGACGCTCGGTCAACAGCGCGACCAGGATCGCGCGGCCCGCCTCGTCGAGCCCCGCCTCGGGTTGGTCCAGCAGCGCCAGCGCCGTCGGGTTCAAAGCCAGCCGCGCCAGCGCGATGCGCGCGCGCTCCCCGGCGGACAGGTCGCGCCCGCCCTCGGCCACTGCGCCGTCCAGCCCGCCGAGCCGGTCGAGCGTCGCGCCGAGGCCGACGCGGGCGATTGCGGCCTGCAGCTCGGCGTCGTCGGGCCGGCGCGGCAGGCCCATCGCGACGGCGCGGCGCAGGCTGCCGGACAGGATCAGCGGACGGTCGGACAGATAGAGCAGCGCGCGCGTGCGGTCCGCGGGCGCCAGCCGGCTCGGTGCGAGACCGCCAAGGCGCACTCGCCCAGCCGCAGGCGCCTCTAGGCCGATGGCAAGACGCAGCAACGTGGACTTCCCAGACCCCGTGGGGCCGCACAGCGCGACGGTCTCGGCGGCGGCGATGCGGGCGGCGAAGCCGCGCAGGGGGCCCGCGTCGACGCCCTCGAAGCGCAGCTCGGGCGGGCCGCCGCGCAGGCGCGTCCGCGCGCCGCCGTGGGGCATGCGGGGCGCGGCCAACAGCGCCTCCAGCCGCGCGCGCGCCGCCGTGTAGGCGCGTCGCCGGGTCCAGACGCCCGAAAGATCGCGCAGCTGCGCCGTCATGATCGCGACGGCGGCCAGTCCGGCCGCCAGCTCCGCGCCCGGCGCGCCTGCGCGCCAGCAAGCCAGCATCGCTCCGGCTCCAGCCAGCGCGCCGGCGACGTCGGGCGCGGCGCGCAGCAACGCCGTCCGGCGGGCGAGATTCAAGGCGCTGCGCTCCAGCTGCGCGGTGAGCCGGTCCAGCCGCGCCAGCTCCTGCGTCATGCGCCCCGCCAGCCGCAGCTCCGGCGCCAGCGCCAGCCGCTCGCTCATGTCCGCCGCCAGCCGCGCGCGGCGGCGGCGCAGGCTGCGGTGCAGCCGGCCCAGCGGCGCACCGGCCGCCAGCATCGCCCCGGCCCCCAGCGCCAGCCCCGGCGCCGCGCCAAGCGCCGCCGCCGGGC
>CAYGUQ010000577.1:0-2768 GCA_964352995.1 uncultured Rhodobacterales bacterium | reverse complement strand
ATCATGCGGCGTTGACAGCCGCATCCGCGGCGCCCAGTTTCCCGCACCGCGCGCAGACCGCGCCGCAGGAGATCGCTGCCCATGGCCGTCGTCGTCGTCGAGTCCCCCGCCAAGGCCAAGACCATCAACAAGTATCTTGGCGACGACTTCACCGTGCTGGCCTCCTACGGGCATGTGCGCGACCTGCCGCCGAAGGACGGCTCGGTCGACCCCGAGCAGGACTTCGAGATGGTGTGGGAGGTCGACAGCGCCTCGAAGAAACACGTCCGCGCGATCACCGAGGCGCTGAAGACCGACGGCGCCCTGATTCTCGCGACCGACCCCGACCGCGAGGGCGAGGCGATCTCGTGGCATCTGCTGGAGGCGCTGAAGAAGGCCAAGGCGGTCAAGCCGGCCACCCTGGTCAGCCGCGTCACCTTCAACGCCATCACCAAGCAGGCCGTGAGCGAGGCGATGAAGCGCCCGCGCGACATCGACATGGAGCTCGTCTCCGCCTACCTCGCCCGGCGCGCGCTCGACTATCTGGTGGGCTTCACCCTGTCGCCGGTGCTGTGGCGCAAGCTGCCGGGCGCGAAGTCGGCGGGGCGCGTGCAATCCGTCGCGCTGCGGCTGATCGTCGAGCGCGAGATGGAGATCGAGGCGTTCCGCCCGCGCGAATACTGGACCGTGCGCGCCGAACTGCTCACCCCCCGCGGCGACGCCTTCGAGGCCAGGTTGGTCACGCTCGACGGGTCGAAGCTCGACCGCTTCGACCTCGCGACCGAGGCCGACGCGCTGAAGGCGGTGAAGGCGGTCGCCGAGGGCGGGCTCGGCGTCGCGTCGGTCGAGGCGAAGCCCGCCACGCGCAACCCGTGGCCGCCCTTCATGACCTCCACGCTGCAGCAGGAGGCCAGCCGCAAGCTCGGCTTCGGCGCCAAGCAGACCATGAGCACGGCGCAGCGGCTCTACGAGGCCGGCTGGATCACCTACATGCGGACCGACGGCGTCGACATGGCGCCGGAGGCGGTGACGGCGGCGCGCGCGGCGATCCAATCGCGCTTCGGCAAGGCCTACGTCCCCGACAGCCCGCGCCTCTACAAGACCAAGGCCAAGAACGCGCAGGAGGCGCACGAGTGCATCCGGCCGACCGAGATGGACCGCGGCCCCGACGCCGCCGGCCGGCTCGAACCCGACCAGCGCCGCCTCTACGAGCTGATCTGGAAGCGCACGCTCGCCAGCCAGATGGCCAGCGCCCGGCTGGAGCGCACGACGGTCGACGTCTCCGGCCAGCGCGTCGGCCTGCGCGCCACCGGGCAGGTGGTGAAGTTCGACGGCTTCCTGAAGATCTACGACGAGAGCCGCGACGACGACGCGGGCGAGGACGGCGCGCGCCTGCCCGAGATCGTGCAGGGCGAGAAGGCGGTGCTGGCGCCCTTCCGCGGCTCGTCGCTCGACGCCGACGTCGCGAAGGCGCTGGCGCGCGCCGACGAGAAGGCCGACGCGAAGGCGGCCGGCTTCGTGCTGGCCTCCGGCCCGGTCGGCGACGAGCTGACCGACGGCGGCGGCGGGGCCGACCCCGCCGCGCTCGGCGCCCAGAGCTTCACCCAGCCGCCGCCGCGCTACACCGAGGCCACGCTCGTCAAGCGCATGGAGGAGCTCGGCATCGGCCGGCCGTCCACCTACGCCTCGATCATCGACACGATCCAGACGCGCGGCTACGTCCAGAAGGATCGCAACCGGCTGATCCCGGAGGACAAGGGCCGGCTCGTCACGGCCTTTCTGGAGGAGTACTTCTCCCGCTACGTGCAGTACGACTTCACCGCGGCGCTGGAGGAGGGGCTCGACGAGGTCTCCGGCGGGCGGGCGGACTGGAAGGCGCTGCTGCGCGAGTTCTGGCGCGACTTCTCCGGCGCGATCGACAAGACCAAGGAGCTGCGGATCTCCGAGGTGCTCGACCGCATCGACGCCGCCCTCGGCCCGCATCTCTTTCCCGACCGCGGCGACGGCGTGGACCCGCGCCAGTGCAAGCTGTGCGGCGCCGGCCGGCTCAGCCTCAAGACCGGCAAGTTCGGCGCCTTCATCGGCTGCTCCAACTATCCCGAATGCAAGTACACCCGCCCGCTCGGCGCGTCGGAGGCCGAGGCGGAGGCCGCCGACCGCCTGCTCGGCCACAGCGAGGAGGGGCTGGCGGTCACGCTGAAGGTCGGCCGCTTCGGTCCCTATGTGGAGCGGGCCGCGGCGGAAGAGGACGGCGCCAAGCCCAAGCGCGCCTCGGTTCCGAAGGGCATGCCGCTGGATGCGGTCGACCTCGCCAAGGCGCTCGACTGGCTGGCGCTGCCGCGGCTTATCGGGGCGCATCCGGAGGACGGCGAGCCGATCGAGGCGGGCATCGGCCGCTTCGGCCCCTACGTCAAGCACGGCAAGACCTACGCCAACCTGCCCAAGGACGAGGACGTGCTGACCATCGGCATGAACCGCGCCGTCGACCTGATCGAACAGAAGCGCGCCCGCGGGCCGGGCCGGGGCGCCGCCGCCGCGCCGCTGAGGGTGCTGGGCGAGCACCCCGACGGCGGGCCGGTCGAGCTGCACGCCGGGCGCTACGGGCCTTACGTCAAGTGGGGCAAGGTCAACGCCACGCTGCCCAAGGAGGTCGAGGCCGAGGCCGCCACGCTGGAGATGGCGCTGCCGCTGATCGCCGAGAAGGCGCCGAAGAAGAAGGCGCCGGCGAAGAAGGCCGCCGCGAAGCCCCCCGCGAAGGCCGCCGCCGGCAAGACCGCGAAGAAGAAGGC
>CAYGUQ010000576.1:0-2773 GCA_964352995.1 uncultured Rhodobacterales bacterium | reverse complement strand
GGATTCGCGCGCCGCGGCGCATCCTGCTCGGCGCGATCGACGCCGCCGCGCGCGAATCCCGGCGGGGCGATCTCGACGCGCCGCGCCGGGCGGTGGACGCGGCGTCCCGGCTGATCGACCCTGACCGGCTAGGCCTGTGCCCGGACGCCGCCTTCGCGCTGGAGGGGCCGGACGCGCTCGGCGAGGACGACGCCAAGCGCAAGCTCGACCTCATGGTTCGCGCGGCCGAGGCGATCTGGGGCGCCGTCTCGGGGTGAGCGGCGCGATCGAGCACCCCTCGCCCAACCATGGCGACCGGCGCGGCATGGCGCCCGACCTCGTGGTGATCCACTACACCGCGATGGAGACGGCGGAGGCCGCGCTGGAGCGGCTCTGCGACCCGGCCTTCGAGGTGTCGGCGCACTATCTCGTCGCCGAGGACGGGCGGCTCTGGCGGCTCGTGGACGACACGCGCCGCGCCTGGCACGCCGGCGCGGGCGCGTGGGCCGGCGCGACGGACGTCAACAGCCGCTCGCTGGGCGTGGAGCTCGCCAACCCCGGCGACGCGCCGTTCCCGCTGCCGCAGATGCGCGCGCTGGAGGCGCTGCTCGACGCGATGGCGGCGCGCTGGCGCATCCCGCCCGAGCGCGTCATCGGCCACGCCTGCATGGCGCCCGAGCGCAAGCGCGACCCCGGCCCGCGCTTCGACTGGCGCGCGCTGGGCTTGGGCGGCCGGGCGATATGGCTCGATCCGCCGACGCCGGCGCGCGATGGCCGCGGCGTCGCCGAACCCGGCGCGACGCAGGCCGCGGCGCGGCGCGCGGGCTATCCGGCGCCGGAGACCGGTCTCTGGGATGCGCCGACGCTGGCGCTCGCGGCGGCCTTCCGCGCCCGGTTCCGCCCGTGGGAGCGGGAGGAGCCCGCGCCGCTCACCCCCGCCGGGCTCGCGCATCTGGAGGCGATCGCGCGCCGCTGGCCGGCGCAAGCCGCGACCGGCTTGCGCGCCTAGCGGTCAGGCCGCATCCTGCGCGTGCAGCGGGAGGCTCCATGCGCAAGTTCCTCGTCGTCGTCGACAGCACGCCGGAGTGCATGAACGCCCTGCGTTTCGCGGCGCGGCGCGCGGCGAACACCAATGGCGGCGTGACGATGCTCTACGTGATCGCGCCGGAGGAGTTCCAGCACTGGGCCGGCGTCGCCGAGGTCATGCGCCGCGAACGCCGCGAGGAGGCCGAATCGCGGCTCTCCGCGCTCGCCGACGAGGTGCGCGCGCTCTCCGGCGTGATGCCGGAGTTCGCCATCCGCGAAGGCGAGGCGGCCGAGGAGGTCCTCGCGCACATCCAGGAAAACCCCGACATCGGCGTTCTCGTGCTGGGCGCGGCGGAGGACGGCGACGGGCCGGGGCCGCTCGTCTCCACCCTCGTCTCCAAGCGCGGCGGCCGGATGCCGGCGCCGGTGACGGTGGTGCCAGGGGGGCTGTCGCTGGAGCAGATCGACGAGATCACCTGAGCGCTTCCCGGCCTGCGCCATGCGCAACGCCGACCCCCGCATCTGGAACCGTTCTTGATTTCAGCGCATTCGCGGCGCATCTGATGCGTCGACAAGGAGGCTCCGCATGTTCATCCAGACCGAATCGACGCCGAACCCGGCGACGCTGAAGTTCCTGCCCGGCCAGACCGTGCTGCATGACGGCGCGGCCGACTTTCCGACGCGCGACAGCGCCGGGGCGTCGCCGCTGGCGCGCAGGCTGTTCGCCGTCGACGGCGTCGACGGCGTGTTCCTGGGGGCGGATTTCATCACCGTCACCCGCGGCGAGGTCGAGTGGGCGCACCTGAAGCCTGCCGTGCTCGGCGCGATCATGGAGCACTACTCGTCCGGCGAACCGGCCATGGAGGGCGCGGCGCAGGCCGCTCACGCCGAGCATGACGGCCCCGACGGCGAGATCGTCAACCAGATCAAGGAGCTGCTCGACACGCGGGTCCGCCCCGCCGTGGCGCAGGACGGCGGCGACATCACCTTCCACGGTTTCGAGCGCGGGGTGGTCTACCTCACCATGCGCGGCGCCTGCGCCGGCTGCCCGTCCTCGACGATGACGCTCAAGATGGGCATCGAGAACCTGCTGCGGCATTACATTCCCGAAGTGACGGAAGTGCGCCCCGTCGGCGTCTGACCTCGCTCACGCGCCGCGCCGGCGCCGCGTCTCTGGCCTCCGGAGCCGTCGGCTGCGGGGGCGATCCGGATTTTTCCCATGACTCTGATGCTCGTGCTCGACACCTGCGACGCGCGCTGCGCCGCCGGCGTCGCGCGCGACGGCGCGATCATGGCCGAGCGGGCGGTGACGATGCGGCGCGGGCACGCCGAGAGGTTGTTCGCGCTGATCGCCGAGGCGCTTGAGGCGAGCGGCGTCGCGCCGTCAGACCTCGACGGGGTGGGCGTCGCCACCGGGCCGGGCGGGTTCACGGGCGGCCGCATCGGCGTCGCCGCGGCGCGCGGCTTCGCGCTTGGCGTCGGGCGGCCCGCGGTCGGCGTCGACTGGTTCGCGGCGATGGCGTTCGGCGTTCCCGGCCGGGTCCGCGTCGCGCTGCCCGGAGGCGGCGCGACCTGGGCGCAGGAGTTCCAGGACGGCCGCGCGCTCGGGCCTGCCGCGCCCTGGCTCCCCGACCGTCCCCAAGGCGCTCGCGGCGCGGAGGTGGCGGCGACGATCGATGCGGCGCGGCGGGATGCGGCGGGGCTGACGCCGCTCGCGCTGGCCGCGACGGCCGCGCTCAAGGAAGGCGGCGCGCGGCCTCGGCCGCTT
>CAYGUQ010000575.1:0-2790 GCA_964352995.1 uncultured Rhodobacterales bacterium | reverse complement strand
CCGGCTGGACGACCGGCGGGCTTGGCGGGCCGGTCGGCGCGGCGGGTTTCCTGTTCGCGGCGCAGATCGCCTATGAGGGCGTGCGCGGCGCCCGCAAGACCCATCTCACCGACATGTCCGGCGACGACGATCGCGCCCTCAACACCGCGCTCTCGAACACGGCCATCGGCCTCGTCCTGCTGGCGGCGGGCGCGCTGGCGGCGCTTGCGGAGCTGGCCGGGGCGGCGGCGACGCTGGCCGCCTTCGCCATGGCCTGCGCGCTCGCGGCGCCGCTGGCCCTCACGCTCGACGAGGCGCAGGGCGGCGGCTGACCCGACCCCGGCCGCCGCGGCGCGCGACGCCCAAGGCGCCGTGTCGAACGACGGCGCCGCGGCAGGCTCGCGCAGCCGCGCCCGACGCCTCAGCGCCGGGGGTCGTCGTCGTCCTCGTCGTCGTCATGCCCGCCGCCGGCCGGCAGGTTGAAGAGCGCGTCGGGGTCGAGCGCCGTCTCGCGAGAACTCCCGCCGTCGAGGTCGCGCGGATCGGAGAGGGTGAAGTTCTCCAGCCCGCTCATGGAGCTGGGAAGACGCGGCTCGCGGCTGGCGCCGAGCGACTGGTCGGTCGACATCAGGCGCATCTTCTCCTCGTCCGTCATCGGCGCGTCGCCCTCGGCCTTCGCCTTGCGCGCAGCCGCCTGCTTCACCGCGGCGTCGAGCTCGGTCTGCTTGCACAGGCCCAGCGCCACCGGGTCGACCGGGCGGATGTTGGCGATGTTCCAGTGCGAGCGGTCGCGCACCGACTGGATGGTGTTCTTGGTGGTGCCGAGGAGCTTGGAGATGGCCCCGTCGGTCAGCTCGGGGTGATAGCGCACGAGCCAGGCGATCGCCGAGGGCCGGTCCTGCCGCTTGGAGAGCGGCGTGTAGCGCGGCCCCTTGCGCTTCGGCTCCGGCGCGAGCAGCGTGACCTTGCGGATGAGACGCAGGCGCGCGCGCGGATCCGCCTCGCAGCGCTTTAGCTCCTCGCGCGTCAACTGGCTCGTCAGGACCGGGTCGATGCCCTTGATCCCCTGCGCCACGTCGCCGTCCGCGATGCCCTCGATCTCGAGAATATGCATGCCGCAAAACGACGCGATCTGGTCGAAGGTCAGCGTCGTGTTCTCCACCAGCCAGACGGCGGTGGCCTTGGGCATCAACGGCAGATCGGCCATGGCGCGGGCTCCCCAACTCTCGGTGCTCCCGTCGCCCGCGGACCTGTGCGGAACCGGGGCGCAGGAAGCGCATCGTCGGCGGTCGCGGGGGGAGTTCGGAGCGTATATAACCATCGCGTGCTGAAAGAAAGGGGGGCGCCATGCCCGACCGTCCGCCGCTCGGCCCGAAATCGCCCCGCGCCGCCGCCGCGCTCGCCTTCGCCCTCGTCGCCCTTGGCGCGCAGGCACAGCCGCGCGACGGCCGCCACGTCGCCGGCGACTTCGACTATTATGTGCTCGCGCTGTCATGGAACGCGAGCTGGTGCCTCGCCGAGGGCGACGCCCGCGACGCCCCGCAATGCGACCCGAGGGAGAACTACGGCTTCACCGTCCACGGCCTCTGGCCGCAATACGAGCGCGGCTGGCCGGAGTTCTGCTCCACGACGGCGCGCGACCCGTCCCGCCGAGAGACCGCCGCCATGGCCGACGTCATGGCGTCGCCGGGGCTCGCCTGGGGGCAGTGGAAGAAGCACGGGCGCTGCTCCGGCGAGGACCCGGCCGACTATTTCGCCGCGATCAGGCGGGCATGGGCCTCGATCAACCGCCCCGACGCGCTGCGCAGACTGGGCAGGGACGTGCGCGTGGCGCCCGGTGTGGTCGAAGCGGCCTTCATCGAGGCCAACCCGGAGCTTGAGCCCGACGGGGTCACGGTGACCTGTCGCGACGGCATGCTCCGGGAGGTTCGCATATGCATGGATCGCACACTTTCGCCTCGTGCGTGTGCAGCAGATGCTCAAATCGACTGCAAGATGAAAACTGTGTACTTGCCATCTGTACGCTAACCCGATGAAGAAGCTTTTTTGTCAATTTGCCTTGAATTCGCCTCCATTGCGGTAATAGTGATTTACATGAGCGACAAACGCAGAATCAGTCGTGACGAGGATGAGGAGGCCGAGCGCGAGGCTCGGGTCGCCGCCCTCGGTCGATTCATCGTCTGGGCGGAGCGAGAGGCGATGTCCATCGGCGCGGCCGATTGCGCGATCTGCCTGCAACTCGCCCGTGTAGCGCTCCAGAGCAAGGTCCAGTCCGTAGAATAGACCTGCTCTGCGCGCAGGCCCATGGGTCTGCGCCAGACCATACCCCGATCAAGCATGGAAGCCCGCTCGCGGGCACGAACCGTCGCCAGGTCTGCGACATCCGCACCCGCCGCCGGCTGGCGGCGGTCGGAGCTTTCTCGAAGCCGACCGAAGCGGTCGGCGCCATGACCGCCGCGCCAGCGGCGGAGCGCGGAGCGGCGGGCCCGACGCGCGCAGGCCGAACGCGGCGTCAGGGCGTCAGCGTGATCTTGCCGATATGGGCCGAACTCTCCATCCGGGCGTGGGCCGCGGCGGCGTTCTCCAGCGTGAAGGTCTGGTCCATGACCGGCGCGATGCGCCCGGCCTCGATCAGCGGCCAGACATGGGCCCGAAGCGCGTCGGCGATGGCGGCCTTCTCCATGATCGTGCGCGGGCGCAGGGTCGAGCCGGTCAACGTCAGCCGCTTGGTCATCACCTGCGCGAAATTCAGCTCCGCTTTCGGGCCGCCGAGGAACGCGATCATCACGATGCGGGCGCTGTCGGCGGCCG
>CAYGUQ010000574.1:0-2796 GCA_964352995.1 uncultured Rhodobacterales bacterium | reverse complement strand
CTTCCTCATCCTCACCTGCATGGACGCGCGGCTCGATCCGGCGAAGTACGCGGGCCTCGCGGAAGGCGACGCGCATGTCGTGCGCAACGCCGGCGGCCGCGCGAGCGACGACGCGATTCGATCCATGGTGATCAGCCACAAGCTGCTCGGCACGCGGGAGTGGTTCGTGATCCACCACACCGACTGCGGCATGCTGTTCTTCGACGACGTCGCGATGGGCGACCTTCTGGCGGGCTCGCTGGAGACCGCCGAACTCACGCCCGAGGGGTTCCGCAACGCCGCCGAGCCCGGCGGCTCGCCCGAGGGGCGCTATGTCAAGTGGCTGACCATCCCCGACCAGACCCGCGCCGTCGTGGAGGACGTCGCGCGCATCCGCGCCCATCCGCTCGTCAATCCGGCGATCCCGATCTACGGCTACGTCTACGACGTGAAGACCGGGCGGCTGAACGAGGTCGCCGCCGCGACGCAGGCCGGCCGGCCGAAGGGCTGAGCCCCCGGCGGCGCCCAGAGGCGGCGGCCGCGGGCGACGCCAGGTGGCGGCGGTCGGGGGCGGGCGCCGCGCTACTCCGCTGCGAGCTTCAGGCGGCCCTGCGCGATCCGGTCCGACGGCGCCACCGGGTAGTCGCCCGAGAAGCAGGCGTCGCAGAACTGCGGCGCGCGGTCGTCGCGGCCCTCGGCCACGCCGCAGGCGCGGTAGAGTCCGTCCAGCGACACGAAGCGCAGCGAGTCGACGCCGAGATGGTCGCGCATCTCCTCCTCGCTCATCGTGGCGGCGAGCAGCTTCTCCTTGTCGGGCGTGTCCACGCCGTAGAAGCAGGGCCATGTCGTCGGCGGCGAGGCGACCCGCAGGTGAACCTCCGCGGCGCCGGCGTCGAGCACCATCTCCTTGATCTTGCGCGAGGTCGTGCCGCGGACGACGCTGTCGTCCACCAGCACCACGCGCTTGCCGGCGACCACCGCGCGGTTGACGTTCAGCTTCAGCCGCACGCCCATGTTGCGGATGTGCTCGCTGGGCTCGATGAAGGTGCGGCCGACATACTGGTTGCGGGTGATGCCCATCGCGAAGGGCACGCCCGATTCCTGGCTGTAGCCGATCGCCGCCGGCGTGCCGCTGTCTGGCACGGGGCAGATCAGGTCGGCGTCCACCGGCGCCTCGCGCGCGAGCTCCACGCCGATGCGCCGGCGCGTCTCGTAGACCGAGAGGCCGCCGATCACGCTGTCGGGGCGCGAGAAGTAGACGTACTCGAACACGCAGAAGCGCGGCTTGCTCGGCTGGAACGGGAACTGGCTCTCCACGCCGTCGTCGGAGACGATCACCATCTCGCCCGGCGCCACGTCGCGCACGAACTCCGCGCCGACGATGTCGAGCGCGCAGGTCTCCGACGAGAGGATCCAGGCGTCGCTGGCGCGGCCCAGCACCAGCGGCCGCACGCCCAGCGGGTCGCGCACGCCGATCATCTTGCTGCGCGTCATGGCGATGATGGAGTAGGCGCCCTCGACGCGGCGCAGCGCGTCCTTCATCCGCTCCGCCGCGCTGCGCTGGATCGAGCGCGCCATGAGATGCACGATGCACTCGGTGTCGCTGGAGCTCTGGAAGATCGAGCCGCGCTCGATGAGCTCCGCACGCAGCGCGTCGGCGTTCACGATGTTGCCGTTATGGGCGATGGCGAAGCCGCCCTGCGCGAACTCCGCGTAGAGCGGCTGCACGTCGCGGATGGCGGTGGCGCCCTTCGCCCCGGCGGTCGAATAGCGCACATGGCCGAGCGCGAGGCGGCCGGGCAGGGCCTTGATGACCTCCGCGGTCGTGAAGCTGTCGCGGACATGGCCGAGCCGGCGCACGATGTTGAATCCGTTAGGCTCGCCTTCGTAGGCGGCGACGCCCGCCGCCTCCTGCCCGCGATGCTGGAGCGCGTGCAGCCCCAGCGCCACGAAGCTCGCGGCGTCGGGCGCGCCGAACACCCCGTATATGCCGCACTCCTCGCGCAGCTTGTCGTCGTCGGGGTCGAAGGGGTGGCTGGGCAGGCGTCGGTCAGGCGTATGGGCGTCGCCGGTCATGCGCGCTGCTCCGCTTCGCTGGTCTAAGGAGTCGCCCCCGCGTATAGCGCCCGCGGAGCGGAGTGTCATCACGCCTTCGCAAAAGTTGGGCCGTCATGCGACAATCGCGAGGCTGGCGCAGCGGCGCCGCCGACGCTAGCCGAAGGCCGGGATCTGGAGAGTCGCAATGGCCGGCGAGACGCACCCGATGGCGCCCCATGCGCTTCCGCACTTCATCACGCCCCCCGGCGAGACCGATGGGCTGATGGTCGTCCTCGCCGCGGGGCTTGCGCTGGGGGTTCTGGGGCTGGGCGTCCTCTATCTCACGCTTCACGCGCTGCCAGAGCGGCTCGCGCATCGCCGCGGCAAGGGGCAGGTTGAGCTGGTGGCCGTGCTGGCGCTCATCGCGCTCTTCACGCACCAGAACATCTTCTGGATCGCGGCGCTGCTGGTGGCGATCATCGAGCCGCCGGACCTCGTGACGCCCATCGGGCGGATCGCGGCGGCGCTCGAGCGGATGGCGGGCCGCCGCGCGGTCGACGGCGAAGCAGGGAAAGACGCGGGGAGCGACGAGGGCGCCGCGACCCGGCGGGAGAGCGCGCCGTGATCGAGACGCTGCTCTGTTCGCTCATCACGATCCTGCCGGACTACCTCTTCCGCCGCTACGGCCAGGGCAAGCGGTTCGCTCGCGAGATCACGATCTACACGCTGTGGTACGACCAGCGCTGGGGCATCGTCGGCTGCGCGCTCCACGCCCTGACG
>CAYGUQ010000573.1:0-2810 GCA_964352995.1 uncultured Rhodobacterales bacterium | reverse complement strand
TCGAGCTCGTCGCGGTCGCGGCCGTAGACGCCGAGCGTCACCGAGAAGCGCACCGGGCGGCGACCGTCCTCCATGGCGCGGCTGATGGTCTCGAAATCGCGGTAGCGGCCCTCCAGCGCCGGCATCCAGCGGCGGAACTGCGTGCCGACGAGATTGACGGTCCAGGCGCGCTTCTTGCCCAGGCGCGACTTCATCGACTCCGCCGACGGGTAGTGGATGTTGACGTTGACGAAGAACGGTCCGCGCAGCCCGCGCCGGCCCTGCATCAGATCGCCGACAAGCGCGGAGGACATGCCGAACCAGGCGCTCTCGCCGAAGCTGCGCGGCGACAGGAAGGCGAGATGGCCGCCGCCCTCCAGATCGACCGCGCCGCTCTCGAAGCGCAGCCGCGAGCCGAGATCGAGCAGCTGGCGATTGAGCGGCGTCTCCTCGTCGACATGGACCTCGCCGAAACGCCGCCAGGAGGCGTGCTCGCCGCGGTTGAGAAGCTCCGAGCAGGTCGTGATCCAGCTTTTGGCGGTCATCGGCTGCGGCGCGACGTCGAGCGCGTTCAGCGCGCGCTCCATGCGCCGCGCCGTCTGGCGGGCGCGGTCGATCTCCGCGTCGGTCGGCGTCGCGCTTTCCATCGGCGTCTTGACCGAGATCGCGACCCGGAAATCGCGCAGCCAGACGCCGGCGAACTCGTCGAACGGTCCTTCCGCGTGGTCGTAGAGCCAGGAGACCGCGCCGCGCATCATCGCCGCCGGCGCGTTGCCCGCGTCGGCGCAGAAATGCGTCATCGCCCGCTTGCGCGCCTCCACGAGGTTGGGCGAGGCGTAGAGCAGGATCTGCATCATGGTCCCGGGCGGGAAATCGTCCTCCAGCAGAGTGCGGACGTGCTGCTCGGAGCGGTCGCCGGCGCCGGGGCGCGGCAGGCAGTGAAACCCGAAGCCGATGGTCTGGTCATGGCCGACGAAGACGCGCTCATCCAGCGCGTAGGCGATCACCGGCGACAGGACCGAAGCCGGCAGCGTCATCGTCCCGCCTCCAGCCAGGCGGCGAGATCGTCGGGCTCGCCTTCGATGAAGCGCCCCGACGGTGCGTGGATCATGAAGGGCACGCCCTGCAGACCTATAAGCTGGGCGGTGGCGATGCGGCGCAGGATGGCCTCGCCGTCGCAGTCCGGCCGCACCGCGAGCTTCGCTGCCGGCGCGCCGTCGCGCACCACGGCGCGGGCGGCGTCCGCGTCCTGCGCGCAATGGACCGTCTTGACGATGCGCCCGGACGCCTCGCCGAGGATCGGGATCTGCAGGACGACGATGCGGTAGCGGTCCTCGAAGCTGCGCAGCCTGTGGATCAGGGCCTCGCAGGTTGGACAGCGCGGATCGGAGAAGACGACGACGTCCTCGTCGCCGTCGCCGAAAGACACCGGGGCGAGGTCGTTCCAGATCGGCCCCAGCCCATTGAGCCGGATGCTGCGCGTGGAGGCGCGCATCGCCTCGAAATCGCCGAGCCGCTCGCCTCCCCAGAGATCATAGGCCTCGCCCTTGACCACCCAGCGGCCGTTGCCGGAGACGAAGTAGAGCGCGTCGGAGCCCGCCACGCGGGCGGCGCGCCAGGGGCCGCCGGGCACGACGGCCATCTCCTCGACGCCGCCGAGAAGCGGCGACGCCGCGCCGGCGGCGGCGGCCGGCGGCGCGCCGGCGGCGTATCCGAGAAGCGACGCCGCGAGCGTCGCGACAAGAAGCGCCGCGGGCGCAGGGCCGACCCAGTTGCGCGCTGCGACGGTTGTGTTTTGCTGCGCCCGCGGCGTCATGATCCCGCCCTCCCGTCAGCCGGCGAGCGGCAGCGTCGCGCCGAAGAAGGCGTCGACGATGGCGCCGATGTTGGCGAGCATGAGCGCGACGACGAAGGCGAGCCCGGCGAGGCCGAGGCCGCCGCGCACCACCTGGAACATCGTCACCGCGAACAGGACGATCACGCCGATCTTGCCGGGCACGCCGGTCAGCAGGGCGACGATGCCGGCGTAGACCGGCGTGAACTGCGCGCCGCCGAGCGTGGTCGCCGACAAGAGCGCCGGGATGGCGACGGCGAAGAAGGCGCCGAGCGCGATCATCCACGCCATCCGTGGATCGACGCGGAACTTCATCAGGGTCATTGCAGTACTCCTCATTGCTTGTGGTTGCTTCGATAGCCCATGTATCGGGCCGCCTCAGGCTATCATATATTTTAGATTTTGTCACTTATTTTGTTTGTCAGCGACATTTTTTTGTGTGCGTACTTGGCAGTCTCAAGACAAACCTCTCCCGTCCGCCCAAAAGGGCGGTTGCGCGGAGCCGGCGGCTCTCGCGTCGTCTAGGAGCGGACTTCGATCGTCCTCGGCCGACCCGGCTGCGGGCCGCCTGCGGGCGGAGCTGGACGCGCCGGCTGGGCGGCCGGCAGCGTCAGGGGAGCGCCGGCCGTCGGCGCATCCCCGTCGCGCGCCTGGATCATCTCAGGCGTCATCAGCAGATTGGAGGCCTCGGCGACCGGCGGCGCAGCGCCAAGGCTCCAGCTGCGCGGCGAGACCTCGGCGTAGATGTGGCCGGGCATGCGCAGGTCGCCGTGCTGGTCCTGCCAGGGCGCGATCCAGATCCGCACCACCCGCGCGTCGCGGCGCGTCGGCCCCGCGACTGAAGCCAGCGCGAAGGCGCGCGGATCGGCGACCGGCGCAGGGGCCGGCGCAGGGGCCGCTGCGGCGAGGACGCCCTCGCGCGGCGCGGCCGAGGCTGACGGCGCGCCGGCCGGCGAGACCGCGACAGGGGCTCCGCCGGCGCCGGGACTGACGGGCG
>CAYGUQ010000572.1:0-2822 GCA_964352995.1 uncultured Rhodobacterales bacterium | reverse complement strand
GTCTCGATCACGGCGCGCTCTCCCGCCGCTACGGCCAGGGCAAGCGGTTCGGTCGCGAGATCACGATCTACACGGTGTGGTACGAGCTGCGCTGGGGCATCGTCGGCTGCGCGCTCCTCGCCGTGACGCTGATCACGGTGATCTTCTACTTCCACCCGTCGACCTCCAACGCCGCGGCGTTCTTCCGCACGGTGCCGCTCTTGCCGGAGGCGAGCGGCCGCGTCGCCTCGCTGCATGTGCGCAGCGGAGACCAGGTGTCGGCGGGCGATCCGCTGTTCACGCTCGACGACGCGCAGCAGCGCGCCGCGCTGGAGACGGCGCGCAGGAGGATCGCCGAGATCGAGGCGCAGACGCGCGTCGCCACCGCGCGGCTCGCCGCCGCCGACGGCGCTATCGCGCAGGCGCTTGGCGCGCTCGCGCAGGCCGAGGAGGAGCTTCGGACGCGCCAGGCGCTCTTCGCGCGCAACCCCGACGTCGTCCCGGCGCGCGAGATCGAGAACCTCCAGACGGTCGTCGACAGCCGGCAGGGCGCGCTCGACGCCGCGCGCGGCGAGAAATCGGCGAGCGAGACCGAGATCGGCGCGCTGCTTCCGGCCCAGCGCGCGCTGGCGGAGGCGCAGCTGGCCGAGGCCCAGGTGTCGCTCGACAAGACCGTGATCCGCGCCGGCGCCGACGGGTCGATCGTGCAGTTCACCCTGCAGCCCGGCGATTTCGTGAGCGCGCTCATGCGGCCCGCGGGCGTGCTCATCCCGAGCGATTCGGGCCGCCGCGCGGTCATGGCGGGCTTCAACCAGATCGAGGCGCAGGTGCTGGAGCCCGGCATGGCGGCGGAGATCACCTGTCCCTCGCTGCCGTTCAGGATCATCCCGATGGTCGTGACCTATGTGCAGGAATACGTCGCCTCGGGGCAGGTGGGGCTCGCAGACCGGCTGCTCGACGCCTCGGCCCTGCGCGGCGACGGCACCGTCCTGGCGCGGCTGGAGCCGATGTATGCCGGCGGTCTGGACGACCTCTCGCCGGGCGCCTCCTGCTCGGCCAACGTCTACTCCAGCTTCCACGACGCGTTGCAGGACCCCGACCGCTCGCTGCCGAGCGCCCTCGCGCTGCACGCCGTCGAGGCCACCGGCGTCGTCCATGCGGCGATCATGCGGCTTCAGGCCCTGCGCGACCCCCTGTTCACGCTCGTCCTCTCGGGCGGGCACTGAGCGCGCGGCGCGCCGCGGTTCAGAGCCAGCCGCGCCGGCGGAAGTACCACAGCGGCAGGGCGGCGGAGAGCGCCATCAGCCCCAGCGCCAGCGGATAGCCCAGGCCCCAGTCCAGCTCCGGCATGAACTGGAAGTTCATCCCGTAGATCGATGCGACCAGCGTTGGCGGCAGGAAGCCGACCGCGGCCACCGAGAAGATCTTGATGATCGCGTTCTGCTCGATGTTGATGAAGCCGAGCGCGGCGTCGAGCAGGAAGGTGATCTTCTGGTCGAGGAAGGCCGCGTGCTCCGAGAGCGCGCGCACGTCGCGCGCCAGCACCTTCACCCTCGGCCGCGCCTCGCGCGCGCCGCGTATCTCGGCGACCCTCTCGCCGGTCCGTTCGCCGAGGTTCAGCGCCAGAAACCCGACAAGCCGCTCAAGGCTCAGCAGGCCCAGACGGATGTTGCCGCTGAGATCCCCCATCCGGCCGATGTTCTCGAGTATGGCGCGCATGTCCTTGTCGGGTCGCGGCTTGCCCGCCTGCGTCCTGTGGCGGAAAATGTCGCGCGACACCCCGTCGATGCCGGCGCCGACGTGTTCGAGCAGGTCGGCCTGCCGTTCGACCATCGCGTCGAGCAGGCTGGCGAGCAGGGCGGCCGGCGTGTCGCAGGGGGCGAGGCCCTTTGCGGCATGGGTCGGGAAGGTCGTGAAGGCGCGCGGCGTGTGGTAGCGCACCGTGACGAGGCAGCGGTCCGACAGCACGAAGGTGACGGGCTCCAGCACCGGGCTCTCGCCTTCGGAGCTCGCCGGCAGCGTCGCGGTCATGAACACCGCGCCGTTCTCGACGTAGAGGCGCGCGGACTGCTCGATCTCGCGCATCTCGTCGCGGGTCGGCAGGTCGAGCCCGAGCCGGGCCTCTAGCGCCGTCTCCTCCTCCTGCGTCGGGGCCTCCAGGTCGAACCAGAGGATCGTCGCGAGGTCGGCGTCCGGGGCGCGCTTCACCAGCCGCTCCGCATGATGACCGTAGGCCCTGATCATCGCGCGCGCTCCGGTGGATTCTGGATCAGATGACGGGCGTCGCCGGCGGCTCGCCGCAGGCGCCCATCAGGCGGTCGATGCGGTCGGTGAGCCAGGCCGGGGCGGTCTCCGGCGCCGAGGCGCGGATCGCCTCCGCGGCGTCGCCCAGCCAGACCGCCGAGCGCGCGCCGTCGATGGCCTCGATGCGCTGCTCGATCGGCACCGCGAGGTCGTAGAGCAGGTAGAGCACCGCCACCAGCGCCACGCCGCGCGCCACGCCGAACAGGAAGCCCGCCGCGCTGTCGAGCGGGCCGATGGCGCTCTCGCGCACCATGCCCGAGACCAGCGGCGTGAAGATCGCCAGAAGCAGCAGGATCAGCGCGAAGGAGACGGCGAAGCCCGCCAGCATCGCCAGCGTGCAGGAGCTGCGCAGGAAGTCCCCGACGACGGGGATCTCGCGCAGCAGCGGCTCCACCAGCGGCGCGAAGAAGAAGGCGCCGAGGCCGGCGAGGATCCATCCGCCGATCGCCAGCACCTCGCGCGTCAGCCCGCGCGAATAGGCCAGCAGGCCCGAGACGGCGACGACGCCGAGCACAACCAGATCGACAACCGTGAACGCC
>CAYGUQ010000571.1:0-2845 GCA_964352995.1 uncultured Rhodobacterales bacterium | reverse complement strand
GCACCAGACGCGAGACGCCGCCCCATGAAGACCCTGCGACCATGATCCGCCGCCATGAGCCGCAGCCGCGCCGTTCAGACGTCGAAGTCGAGCATCGCGTCCATCGGCTCGCCCTTGGGCCGGCCGTCGCCCAGCGGCTCGCCCTCGACCATGTAATAGGCCATCTCGGCGATGAAGGTCGTGTGGTCGCCGATGCGCTCGAGGTTCTTGGCCACGAACATGAGCTGGCTGCAGGTCGAGATCGTCCGCGGATCCTCCATCATGTAGGTGATGAGTTCGCGGAACAACGAGTTGTAGATCTCGTCGATCTCGACGTCGCGGTTCCAGACCGCGACGGCGAGGGCCGTGTCCCGCGCCGTGTAGGCGTCGAGCACCTCGGTGAGCTGGGTCAGCGTCTGCCGGCCCATGCGCACCACCGGCGCGGCGAGGCGCACCGGCTGGTTGCGGGTGAGATACTGCGAGCGCCGCGCGATGTTCTTCGCGAGATCGCCGATGCGCTCCAGCGTCGAGGCGACTTTCAGCGCCGCGATGGTCTCGCGCAGGTCCGACGCCATCGGCTGCCGCAGCGCAAGCGTCCGGATCGCGCGCTGCTCCAGCTCCGCCTCCATGCGGTCGAGCGCCTTGTCGCGCGCGACGACCTCGGCCGCGAGGTCGTGGTCGCGCCGCTGAACCGCTTCGAGCGCATGGGCGAGAAGCTCTTCGGCCAGCCCGCCCATCTCCGAAATCTTGGAGGAAAGCTGCTGAAGATCGGTGTCGAATGCTGAAACGATATGCGGCACGGCTGACCCGACTGATGAGCGGTCGTCCGGCGGCGACCTGTCAAATCCGTAGCCGGCTGCAATGATGATTTAATGTCATCCGCGCCAATCTGGAACAATTGCGGGAAATCTTCACGAAACTGTCACGTTGGCGTCGCAATGGCCGCGATGAGGCGGCCGTAGTCCGGCTCGCCGGCGTGGGT
Organism: uncultured Rhodobacterales bacterium; assembly: GCA_964352995.1. Classification (GTDB taxonomy): domain Bacteria; phylum Pseudomonadota; class Alphaproteobacteria; order Rhodobacterales; family Rhodobacteraceae; genus Rubrimonas. The sequence continues at coordinate 1,884 of CAYGUQ010000571.1, read as the reverse complement.
GGCGCGGCGGAAGCTGAAGAAGCGCTCCGGGTCGCCGTATGTGCAGCGGCCCAGCCATTCGGCGGCGCCGACGCCCGCCTCGCGCAGCCGCGACAGGCAGAAGCCCGGTAGATCGAAGCGCAGCCGGTCCTCCGGGCGGCCCTCGGCGCCGGGAACGAAGAAGCGCTCGGCGCCGGGGGCCTCGGCGAGGAAGGCGTCGAGGAATTCGGGGCCGACCTCGTAGGCCGACTGGCTGATGCAGGGGCCGACGACGGCGGCGATGCGGGCGCGCTCCGCGCCCAGCGTCTCCATCCGCGCCACGGTCGCCTCCAGCACGCCTGCGAGCGCGCCGCGCCAGCCGGCATGGGCGGCGGCCACCACGCCGGCCGCCTCGTCGGCGAAAAGCACCGGCGCGCAGTCCGCCGCCAGCGCCCCGACGGCGAGGCCGGGCGCGGCGGTGACGAGCGCGTCGACGCGGGGCCGCGCGCCCCGCCATGGCGCGGCGACGGCCAGCGCCTCGGCGCCGTGCACCTGATGCGCGGTCAGCAGGCGTGCCGGCGCGCAACCGAGCGCCTCGGCGACGGCCGCGCGGTTCGCCTGAACGGCCTCGGCGTCGTCGGCCGAGCCCGGCCCGCAGTTGAGGCCCGCGTAGATCCCGGTCGAGACCCCGCCGCGCCGCGTGAAGAAGCCGTGCGGCGCGCGGCCGAGCGCGCGCGCGGCGAAGCGTTCAGGCTGCATCGCGTCCTCCATGCTCACGGCCTCGCGCCAAAGGCGGGCGGAGGCGGCTGGTCCGGCCCCGTCGCTGCCAGCGCCTTGAAGAGCCGCCCCATCTGCTCAGGCGCCGCCAGTCGGTCGCGCTGGGCGCGGATGTCGGCGGCGCGGTCGGGCCGCGCTGCGGCGAGAGCGTCGGCGCGCGCCGCGAGGCCCAGCGCGCCGAGCAGCGCCCCCTGGGTCGTCAGCGGCCAGACCCGAGCGCCCTGCGCCGCCATCGCGCCGGCGAGCGCGGCAAAGTCGACATGGGCGGTGAGGTCGGCGCCGCCGGGCGCGGCCAGCGGATCGGCCGGCGCGTGCCGGCTCAGCGCCTGCAGCGTGTCGCCGCCGCCGGTCTCGGGCGGGGCGTCGCCGTAATCGACGACGAGCGCCGCGCCGCCATGGGCCGCGAGCCGCCCGCCGATCTCGGCCGCTACGGCCTCCGACGCCGCGCCGCGCTCCAGCACCGCGCCGTCCGGCGCCGCCGTCGGCAGGCCGTCCGCCACCGGCGGGCCGAGGCCCCATGCGAGCGCGCCCTCGGCCAAGCCCACGCGCCGCTCGCGCCACGCGCCGCCCGCGCGGACGAACTGGCGGATCGGCAGCGCGTCGAAGAACTCGTTGGCGAGCAGGATCGCCGGCCCCGCCGGCACCTCCGCCAGCGTTTCGGCGCTCCGCGCCGCGGGGACGGCCCGGCGCTGGAGCGCGCGCAGCGCGGGGCTGGTCTCGACGAGCCAGGGCTCGGCGGCGTCGAGAAAGCCGGGCAGGGCGCGCGCGGCGCGCAGCGCGTCGGCCATCATCGCGCCGCGGCCGGGGCCCAGCTCGGCGAGGATCACCCGGCCCGGCGCGCCCATGTCGAGCCAGACCTGCGCAGACCAGAGCCCCAGCAGCTCGCCGAACATCTGGCTGATCTCCGGCGCGGTCGTGAAGTCTCCCGCCGCGCCGAACGCCTCGCCGCGGGCGTAGTAGCCGTGCTCGGGGTGGCCGAGGCAGAGCGCCATGTAGCGGTCGAGCCGCATGGGCCCCTCGGCGGCGATCTCGGCGCGGATCAGCGCCTCCAGCGGTCCCCCGCGCCCGCTCACGCCGGCTGCGGGCGCGTGCGCGCGAAGGCGTAGGCGATGAGCAGCAGCCCCGCGAAGAGCATCGGCAGCGACAGGA
>CAYGUQ010000570.1:0-2862 GCA_964352995.1 uncultured Rhodobacterales bacterium | reverse complement strand
GCCCTTCTCTGCCTCGCGGCCGCGCTGAGCCCCGGCGCCGCGAGCGCGCATCTCGTCGGCGTGGAGTTCGGCGATTTCTACGCCGGCGCGCTGCATGTCGCGACTGGCGTGGCCTATGGCGCGACGCTGCTCGCGCTCGCCCTGACGGCGGGCCTGCAGCCGCGCGAGAGCGGCCGCTGGGCGCTCGTCGCCGCGCCGCCGGCGCTGCTGCTGGGCGCGCTGGCGGGCAGCCTCGGCGTCGTCGGCGCGGCGCCGCCGCTCGATCCGGCGGTGACGGCGACCCTCGCCCTCGGCGGCGCGCTGGCCGCGCTGAACGCCCGCCCCGGCCCCTGGGGCGTAGCGGCCTTCGCCGGGCTGGTCGGGGGCGCGATGGGCGCGGCGAACGGACAGGCGGCGCTTGGCGGCGGGGTCGACCCGCTGCTGTTCTCTCTGGGCGTGACGGCGGCGGGGTCGGTCGCCGTGATCCTCGGCGTCGCCTGCGCCCGCGCCGCGGCCGACCGCATCCCCGTGATGTCGATGGTGTGGCGCGTGGCGGGAAGCTGGCTCGCCGCCGCGGGCGCGGCGTCGCTTGCGCTCACGGTAGCGCAGGCCGCGGGGGTCTGACCCCGGCCTGCGCCGAGCGCCTCACACCGGCGCGTAGACCGCGTTCTCGACCCTGACCCGGCTGACGAGACCGGTCAGCTCATCGGTATGCGCGCCGAGCCGCAGGGTCCCGGTCACCTCGATGCGCTTGTAGAACGGCGCCACCTCGATCACGCGGTCGGCGTAGACGGCGAGCATGTCCTGGGGCCATTCCGATTCGGTGTCGCAGAACGGGCAGATCGACATCGGCACGCCGGTCAGCACGAAGAAGGTCGCGTCGGCGCGCAGGGGCGGCGCCATGAAGCCGCGAAACCGCGCCCGGCGGCCCTCATGGGCGCGGGCGAGCTCGGAGAACTGCTGCTGGGGCGCATGCAGCGCGTTGACGTCGAGCAGGTCGGCCGCGCGCGCGCCGGTGGCGGCGAAGGCGGCTCCGGACAGAATCGCGGCGCGTCGGGAAAGCATCCGTCGGTCTCCCAGTCATGGACGTGATGGGCGTTCGATAGCATGCGGTGCGTGACAGGGCCGTGACGCCGGCAACATCAATTTTCGATGACGGTCGTTCAACGCGCCCCCGCGCAATGTTAACGCTCCCCGCGCAGCCGCAGCGGAAAGAGCCCATGGATGAGATCGTCGGCCTGTTTCCCACCCCGGTGATGATCGCGCGCGGCGTGGCGCCGCCGGAGCTGGTCGCGGCGCTGGTCGCGCAGTTCGACGAGACGGCGACCGGCCCGAACGTGCGCACGGCGCTCCTCGCCCACACGCCCGTCGCCGACCCGCGGAGCCACGAGAACTTCACGTCGGTGCTGCGCTGCGTCGGGCCGCGCCTGCGCGCCTACGGCAAGACGCTGCTCGGCGAGGAGATGGGCTGGGCGATCAAGGAGATCTGGATCAACCGCATGGAGACCGACGGCGCCCAGAAGATGCACAACCACGCCAACAGCTTCGTCTCCGGCGTGCTCTACCTGACGGAGACGCACCCTTCGGCGGCGACCGTGTTTCACCGCCATGTGGGCGCGACGGGCTTCGTCATGGAGAACCAGAACCGGCGCTGCGAGGTGAACCCGTTCAACGCGCCGATCTTCTCGATGCCCCCGGTCTCCCCCGGCGACATGGTGCTGTTTCCCAGCTACGTGATGCACGAGGTGCCGCCGAACCAGGGCGCGCCGCGGCTGACGGCGGCCTTCAACGCCCTGCCCGAACGGCTCGACAGCTGGGGCTACGTGCTGAACTTCCGATGACCGACGCGGCGGGGCCGACCAGCGCCGAGGCGGCTGCGCATGCGGGAGGGCGGGCGAGCGGAGCGCGGCTCGCCATGCACGGCCTGCTCGTCCTGTCCGGCTTCGCCGGGCTCGGCTATCAGGTGGTCTGGACGCGGATGCTCGGCGTGGGGCTGGGGCACGAGGCGCTCTCCACCCTTGCGGTCGTCGCGGCGTTCTTCGCGGGACTGTCGCTCGGCGCGCTGCTGCTTGACCGGCCCATCGCGCGCAGCCGCCGTCCGGGGCTGTGGTACGCCGGCCTCGAGGTCGCGATCGGGGTCTGGACGCTGGCGCTGATCTTCCTGATCCCGCTGGCGAACGAGCTGCTGCTGCAGGCGACGGGGGTCGCGCCCTCGCCGCTCTGGCGCTGGACGGCGGCGTTCGGCGGGCCGCTCCTGCTGCTGGCGCCGGCCACGGTCGCGATGGGCGCGACGCTGCCGGCCGCCGAACGCGCCTTCGCCCGCGCAGCGCGCGACGGGAGGGGTCTGGGGGGCCTCTACGCCGCCAACGCCGTCGGGGCGATGGCCGGCGCGCTGCTCACGGCGGCGTGGCTGGCGCCGGCGCTCGGCTACGCCGCGACGCTCTGCGCCTTCGCCGCGGTCAACTTCCTGTGCGCGGGGCTGATGCTTGCCGGGCCCGCACGGGGCGAGGCGGCGCGGCCGCGCCTCAGGGCCTCCGAAGCCGGCGGGGGCTGGACCATCGCGGGGCTCGCCGCGCTCTTCGCCAGCGGCCTGCTCGGCATCGGCTTCGAGATCGCCACCATCCGAGCGCTGGCGCAGGCGATGCAGAACACCGTCTATTCCTTCGCCGCCGCGGTGGCCGTCTACCTGGCCGGCGCCGCCGTAGGCGCCGCGCTCTGGCAGAGGTTCTGCGCCCGCCGCCCCGGCGCGATCCACAGCGGCGCGCTCGCGGCCATCGCCGCGACGGCCTGCGCGACCGGCGCGCTGGCGGCGCTGGCGGGGCCGACGCTGCGCGATGCGCTGGAGGCCGCGCTGCCCGGCGCGCAGAGCGGCCTCCAGCGCAT
>CAYGUQ010000569.1:0-2876 GCA_964352995.1 uncultured Rhodobacterales bacterium | reverse complement strand
GCGCGGGGCAGCGCCGCCTCGCAGGCGGGCGCGCCGTCGCGCCGCGCCTGCTTGGGGATCGCGGCCAGACGCGCGCCGTCGGCCAGAATGGCGGGCGTCGCGCCGGCCGACGCCGTCGCCGAGCGCGCCGTCGGAGAAGTAGTGAGACCCGCCCAGCAGCAGGTTGGGGCAGTCGTCCGCGGCATCGAACATCGACCCCGCGAAGCCGTCGGCGCGGATTGCGGCGCCGGCGTCCATGATCACGGGCGCGCCGAACGCGCAGATCGCACGCCACAGGGGATTGGCCGCGAGCGTCCCGTCGTCGGACGCCGCGTGAAGCCGTCTTGCGCAGCCTAAGTCGAAAATGACCGCCGCCGGGGCGAGCGCCTCGTCGTCCTCTATCCGCAGCGCCGCCCTGAGGTTGTCGAGGATCGAGGCGAGGAACGCGTCAGGGGCCGCGTCGGGCGTCAGACAGGCGGCCGCGGCGCCGACCCTGTCGCAGAGCCCGTAGTCGACGTCGAGAAGGACGAGATCGGGTCCGCCGCGGGAGCGGGACGCGCCCTCCATGGCGACGCCGATCCGCAGCGCCAGATCCGAGCCGACCTGCGAGATCCGCGCGCCGATCGGCCAGAAGCTCGCGATCGTCAACGCAAAGGCGATGAGGAGCCCAACCAACGAGGCATGGACGAATTCGGCGAGAAGCCTCGCGCGCCCGTCGCCGTCACTCATCGGTCACGGCTTGCCGCCACGCGCGAAGCGCCACGAAGCTGTCGTCCTTCAGCGCGTTCAGGCGGGACAACGCGGACAGCGTCCATTCCGGCGGGCCGTCGAGATACGTGAGCGTCGCCGCGAGGTCCGACGGCGCGTCGGGCGCATACGGCGGCGTGGCGTCCGTGATCTCGACCGGCAGCGGCGCGGAGCTCGCCGCGTCCCTGGCGTCCACGACGATTGCGTAGCGGCCCCGGGCGATGTCGGGCGGAAGTTTGATGGCGCCTCGCGCACGCGGCTCGAAGGTCCCGAGCGCCATCGTCTCTCCCGTCGCCGGGTCGATCAGGCGCGCCGTTCCCGCCGCGTCGGTCCAGGCGACGAAAGTCTCGGAGGCGCCGGTCTCGATGAACTGCACGCGATCGGCTGGGAGGCCCTTGAAGGTCGGGCGGATCGCCTCCGGCTTCGTGCCTTCGTCGCCGTTGCCACGCTGCGGGCCGAGATAATGGGAATCCGACGGAATGCTGGCACCATAGATCGTGTCGAATAGCAGGAAGGTAATCTTGTCGAGAAGGTCGGGCGCCCGGCAGTCTTCGTTGACCTCATAGGGCAGTCTGTCGCGCCCGAGCCTGAGCGTCCGGCGGTCGTGGATCTCTTCGCGCACCCAGATGGCGCCGGCGCCAGCGTCCAGCGTCAGTCTGGTGCCCGGCATTAGAAGGTCGTTCGGCCGCGGCGTGACCGTCAGGCCGTTCGGCAGCGTCGCGACCACCTTGTCGGCCGGGTTGGCCTTCACAAACTGCGCGCCGCCGCAGGCGCGCGCATCGGGCAGCGGCGCCAGCGCTGCCGCCAGGGCGATCAGGCCGCGAACGATCATTTGGACACCTCGACCAGCGGACAGGAGCCGAGCTGCGATCAGCCCGAACGGAAGATGACGTTCGGCAGGTCGCCATCGCGGTGCGCGACCTCGCGCAGCAGGAACGAGCCCAGACTGAGCGCGTCGACCGACGCGTCGGCCAGCGCCGCGCCGCCGTTGAGGCCGTCGAGCAGCAGGTGCGCCAAGGCGCCGTTGCGCCCCTTGTCGCCGATGTGCTGGGCCTGCTGGCTGTCGGCCGACGCCATCAGGAAATACACTTGAAGGCTGTGCGCCAGCCTGGACACGCGATCGGTGTCCATGGCGTCGGCGTAGCAGGTGTCGATGACAAGCATCACCGCGTCGGCCCGCAGCGCGCTCATCGCCGCGACGAGATCATCGTCGTCCACGCCCCCCTCGAAGATCGCGCCGAAGCCGCTGACGTCGTAGGGCAGGAACGAGTATCCCTGCGCGCCGGTCTCGCCGTGGCCCGCCACGTAGATGAACACCGCGTCGTCGCCATCGGCGCGTTCGGCGACCTCGGCCAGTGCGCCGAGCACGCGCTCGCGCGTCGCCTCGCCGTCCGTCAGCACGATCGGCGGCGGAACCTGGTCGTATTCGGATGCGTACGCGCCGATCAGCGTCGCGCCGATATCCTGCGCGTTGACGGCGGCGGCGAACAGGCAAAGGTCGGCCGCGGCGTAGTTCGCCACGCCGACGAGCAGCAGGTGCAGGCGCCGGACCGGGGTCGCATCCGCGAGTCGCGTCACGGTGGCTAGGGGAACTTCGCGGTAGGCACCGGTGGGCGCGACGAGACGCGCGACGAGGTCGTTCGCGCCCTCGGTCAGCCAGACCGGCGCAGAAAGCGTCAGCCGGCCGTCGCCCGACGGCGTCGACTCGAGCACGTCGCGTGCGAGGTCCGCCGCGAGACGGCCGTTGCGGTAGATCCGGAGCCGGTCGAGGCGCGTCTCCGCCGCCTCCACGGCGGACAGGATGACGATCGCCTTCGGGGACGCGTCGAGCGCGCCGACAAGCGGCGCGCCCGGCGCCTGCGCGACGGGCGCGAGGGCGGCGCAGGCGGCCGGATCGGCCTCGCCGCAGGCCGAGACGAACGCGCCGCGCGGCGCCGTCGCCTCGGCAAGCGCGGCGTCGAGGCCGCGACGCGCCACGATGTCGGGCCACGACGCCCGATCGGCCAGCGTCCGCCGGAGCGCGGCGTGGGAGTAGAGCGCGGCGTAGAGCTCGTCCATGCTCAGCCAGTCGCCCGCCAGATCGCGCAGCCGCCCCTCGGCGTCACGCGCCTCAGAAGCGTGGAGCCCGAGGTCAACGGCGTCGCGGCGCC
>CAYGUQ010000568.1:0-2899 GCA_964352995.1 uncultured Rhodobacterales bacterium | reverse complement strand
CTGCAGCGCGCCGTCGCCGAGGCCCGCGCCGCCGCGCTGCAGGCCGAGGCCGACGCGCTCGCCCGCCTCGCCCGCGCGCTCGACGAGGCCCGCGCCGGCGCCAGCGCGCACTACTTCGAGCCGGTGCTGGCCGAACTCCGCCCCCTGCTCGCGATGCTGATGGACAGCGCCGAGATCGCCTTCGACGAGGCCGCGCTGCTGCCGGCGGAGGTGACCCGCGCCGGCCGCGCCGAGCCGGTCGAGGCCTTGAGCGGCGGCACGCGCGAACAGCTCGCCGTGCTCACCCGCCTCGCCTTCGCGCGGCTCATCGCCAGGGGCGGCGCCCCGGCCCCCGTCATCCTCGACGACGCGCTCGCCTTCTCCGACGACGACCGCATCGAGCGCATGTTCGACGCGCTGCACCGGCAGGCGGGCGACCTGCAGATCCTCGTGCTCACCTGCCGCCAGCGCGCCTTCGAGCGCCTCGGAGGGACCGTCCTGCGCCTCGAGGACTGGTCCGGCGCGTAATCGCCCTACCGCCGCCGGTCCGAGACGGTCATCGCGCCGGCCCGCTCCAGCGCCGCGATCTCGTCGGCGCCGAAGCCCGCCTCCGCCAGCACCGCGCGACCGTCCCCGCCCACGGTCGGCGCGTCGCGACGCGCGCCGAGCCGCCTGCCGCCGAAGCCGAGCGGGAGCGCCGGCAGGCTGACCGCGCGCCCGTCGGCGACGGAGACCTCGACCAGCCCTCCCGAGGCGCGCAGATGCGGGTCCTCCGCCAGCGCCTCGGGGCTCGCCACCGCCGCCCAGGGCAGCCCGGCGGCGCCGAGCTTCTCGCACAGCGTCGCGCCGTCGAAGGCCGCGAGCCGCGCCGCGATGTCGGGGATCAGCCGCTCCCGCGCCGCCACCCGCGCGGCGTTGCTCGCCAGCGCGGGGTCCGCGGCGAGGTCCGCCGCGCCGAACGCCGCGCAGAACGCGGCCCACTGCGTCTCGCTGACCACCGCGGCGAAGATCTGCGCGCCGTCCTTCGCGGTGAAGATGTCGTAGACGCCCCAGGCCGGCGTGCGCACGCTCATCGGCTTCAGCGTCTCGCCGCTGACCGCCGCCTGCGCGATGTGCTGGGCGACGAGGAAGGCGCAGTTCTCGAACAGGCCCGAGGCGACCTGCTCGCCGCGCCCGGTGACCTCGCGCCTGCGCAGCGCCGCCAGCGCGCCGATGGCGCCGAACATGCCGCCCATCACGTCGTTGACCGAGGCGCCGGCGCGCAGCGGCCTGCCCGGCGGGCCGGTCATCCAGGCCAGCCCGGCCATCATCTGCACCACCTCGTCGAGCGCCGTGCGCTCCTGATAGGGGCCATCGAGAAAGCCCTTGTGCGAGACGTAGACGAGGCGCGGATTGCGCGCCGACAGCGCCTCCCAGCCGAAGCCGGCCCTCTCCATCGCGCCGGGGCGGAAGTTCTCCGAAAAGACGTCGGCGCGGTCGACCAGCCGCAGCGCCGCCTCCCGCCCGGCCTCCGAGCGGATGTCGAGCGCCACCGAGCGCTTGTTGCGGTTGTAGGCGGCGAAGTAGCCCGCGCCCGAGCCGGTCAGCCGCCGGGTGGCGTCGCCGTCGCCCGCCGGCTCGATCTTGACGACGTCGGCGCCGAGATCGGCGAGGATCATGCCGCAGGTCGGCCCCATCACCATGTGCGCGATCTCCACGACGCGCATGCCGGCGAGCGGCAGTTCGCCCTCCGGCACGGTCTCCCCCGCGCCGCTCACGCCGCGACCCCCGGCGCCGCGCGCAACCTCGGCGGCAGCGCCGCCACGGCGCCGTGCAGCGGCTCGTCGGGCAGCGCGCGCGCCAGCACCTCGCGCGCCGCCAGCAGCTTCTCGACGTCCACCCCGGTCGCCACCCCCATCAGGTCGAAGAGATGGACGAGGTCCTCGGTGACGATGTTGCCCGACGGTCCCGGCGCGAAGGGGCAGCCGCCAAGCCCCGCGAGGCTCGCGTCGAAGGTTCGCACGCCGGCCTCGAAGGCCGCGCAGGCGTTTGCGAGGCCCAGCCCGTTGGCGTTGTGCAGATGCACGCCGTCGAGCAGCGGCCCCACCTCGGCGCGCACCCGCTCGACCAGACGCGCCACCTGCCGCGGATGGGCCATGCCGGCGGTGTCGGCCAACCCGATCGCGTCCGCCCCCGCCTCCGCCAGCATCGCCGCCAGCCGCGCCACGGCGTCCTCCGCGACGGGGCCCTCGATGGTGCAGCCGAAGGCGGTGGAGAGCCCGCCCTCGATCTCCGGCCGCGCGCCCTCCGGCGCCGCGTCGCGCAGCCGGCGCAGCGCGGCGAGCTCGGCGACCGCGGCCTCGGGCGGCTTGTTGACGTTGGCCATGGAGTGCGACTGCGAGACGGAGACCGGCAGCGTGATCTTGTGAACCCCCGCCGCCAGCGCGCGCGCGCCGCCCTTCAGGTTCGGCGCCAGCGCAGCGACCGTCAGGCCGGGGATGGTCAGCGCGTGGGCGACCGCGACGTCGACGTCGGCCATCATCGGCAGGGCCTTGAGCGGGCCGAACGTCCCCACCTCGATCTCGCGCAGCCCCGCCGCCGCCAGCGCGTCGATCCAGGCCAGCTTGTCCGCCGTCGCCATGCGCCCGGCCGCCATCTGCAGCCCGTCGCGCGGGCCGACCTCGCTGATCAGCGCCGTCTCCCGTGTCGCATCGACCATGCCGGCGCCTCCATGCACTCTCTATTTGTATAAGTCCACCAGACAGACTATAGTTCTGCCTGGTGGACATTTTGGCGGCGAATCGCTTCCCGAGGCAAGGGGCGCGGCGATGAAGGACGACGGCATGGACGGCGCAGGCGGAAAGAGACCCGAGGCCCGGCCGGCCGCGCAGCCGCAGCCGCAGCCCGAACCGCCGGCCGCGCGGCGCGGCGGGGCGCGCCG
>CAYGUQ010000567.1:1353-2911 GCA_964352995.1 uncultured Rhodobacterales bacterium | reverse complement strand
GCCGCAGGCCCGGCGACTCAGCGCCGGGTCGCGGCGCGCACCGCCTCGGCCTCCAGCGGGCAGGCCATCGCGTCGGCCGCCTCCGCCAGCGCCGTGGCGCGCCAGGACGGGCCGGCGGGCCGCAGGGCCTCGGCGTCGACGGCGTAGACGACGCGGTGGGCGCCGTCGGGCTCGTCGAAACTGTGCAGCGGCGCCGGGCGCCCCGCCCCCTCGCACCACCGCGCGAGCAGCCCGCTCAGCGAGGCCGGGTCGTCGGCGGGGCCGAAGGCCGCGGCGGTCGGCAGGCGCAGGCCGCGCCCGTCCTCGCATGTCAGGATCGCGTCGCCCGCCCGCGCGACGACGCTGAGCCGCACGCCCGAATCCAGCGCCGCGAACCGGCCGCCGCAGTAGACGAGCGGCGCAGCGGTCCCGCGCCCGAAGCCGACCACCTCGCCGATCACGATGACATGATCGCCCGCGTCGATGCGCTCGCGCATGCGGCAGTCGAACCACGCCGCGACGCCGCGGAACACCGGCGCGCCGGTCTCGCGCGGGCCCCACGCGACCGAGGCGAACTTGTCGGCGCCGCGCGTCGCGAAGACGCGCGCGACCTCCTGCTGATCGGCCGAGAGCACGTTGACGGCGAAGCTCCCGGCCTCGGCGAACACCGGATAGCTCGCCGCCCCGCGGCCCAGACACACCAGCACCAGCGGCGGCTCCAGCGAGACCGAGGTGAAGGAGTTCGCGGTGAAGCCCGCCGGCCGCCCGTCGGGCCCCAGCGCCGTCGTCACGGTGACGCCGGTCGCGAAGCCGCCCAGCGCGCGCCGCAGCATCGCGCCGTCGAGCGGGCCTCCCTCTCCGGTCCCCATCGCGCCGCCCTCGGGGGCGGCCGATGTCGCGCGCGCGACGCCCATGTCATGCTCCCTTGCGCGCCCGTCGCGCCGCCTGCGACATATGGCCCGCGACGTCGGCGTTGTCTAACACGAACGTCGCGGGCGAGAGGCCCTGTGCGGAAACCGGAGAGCCGACGATGCAGACGCGGATACTTGTCGGGGCGGGCGCGGCGCTCGCGGCCGTCGCCGCAGCGGCGGCGGCGCAGGGCGGCGCCGCGATGGCGCTGACCGCGCTGATCGGCGCCGCGGCCGGCGTCGCGCTCTACCACGCCAGCTTCGGCTTCACCGCGGCCTGGCGGCGCTTCTCGCGGGAGGGGCGCGGCGCTGGCCTGCGCGCGCAGATGCTGCTGATCGGCCTCACCTGCGCGCTGACCTTCCCGATGATGGCGTTCGGCCCGGCGCTGGGGCTGAACGCCCAGGGAAACATCCTGCCGATGGGCCTCGCCTCCGCGCTCGGCGCGTTCCTGTTCGGCGTGGGCATGCAGATCGGCGGCGGCTGCGCCTCGGGCACGCTGTTCGTCGCCGGCGGCGGTTCGACGCGCATGGCGATCGTGCTCGCCGCCTTCGTCGCGGGCTCGGTCTGGTCGACCGCGCATTACGACGTCTGGGGCGCCTGGCCGATGCTGAACGAGCGCCGCGGCGTCTCGCTGCTGGCCGTATTCGGCCTCGGCGGCGCTCGTTCAGCA
>CAYGUQ010000567.1:0-1343 GCA_964352995.1 uncultured Rhodobacterales bacterium | reverse complement strand
GCGGCTCTGGCGATGGCGCTGGCGCTGGGCGCCGTCTGGGTCGGCAGCGCGTGGTGGGAGGCGCGTCGCCACGGGTCGCTGGAGCCGCTGCGCCCCACCGCCTCTCTGCTCACCGGTCCGTGGTCGCTCGCGGCCGGCGCCGTTGCGCTCGCGCTGGTCGGCGCCGCGACGATGGCCGTCACCGGCCGCCCCTGGGGCGTGACCTGGGGCTTCGCGCTCTGGGGCGGGCTCGGGGCGGAGGCGCTCGGCGTCGACGTGCGCTCGTGGAGCTACTGGGGCGGCTGGCGCGCCGGCGCGCTCGACGCCGGCGTCTTCGGCGTGCCGACCTCGGTGATGAATCTCGGGATCGTCTGCGGCGCGATGGCCGCCGCGGCGCTGGCGGGCCGCTTCGCGCCGACGCTGAAGCTCTCGGCCCGCGACGTCGCCACCGCCGTCGTCGGCGGGCTGATCATGGGCTGGGGCGCGCGCATGGCCTACGGCTGCAACATCGGGGCCTATCTCGGCGGCCTCGTCTCGGGCTCGCTGCACGGCTGGTGGTGGCTGGTGTTCGGCTACGCCGGCAGCATGCTCGGCGTGCGCGTCCGCGGCCTGCTGGCGATGGACCCGCCGCCGGCGCGCCCCGCCCCCGCGTGAGGCGCCGCGAGCCCCATGCCTGAGAGCTTCGAGGCCGTCATCCTCGGCGCCGGCGCCGCCGGCATGATGTGCGCCGCCCATGCGGCCGCGCGCGGCGCCCGCGTGCTCGTGATCGACCACGCCCGCGCGCCGGGCGAGAAGATCCGCATCTCCGGCGGCGGGCGCTGCAACTTCACCAACCTCGCCGCCGCGCCCGACCGCTTCCTCTCCGCCAACCCGCACTTCGCGAAATCCGCGCTCGGCCGCTACCGCCCCGAGGATTTCATCGCGCTGGTCGATCGCCACAAGATCGCATGGCATGAGAAGACCCTCGGGCAACTCTTCTGCGACGGCTCCGCGAAACAGATCGTCGCGATGCTGCTCGACGAGATGGCGGCCGTCGGGGCCGAACTGCGCCTCGGCGTCTCGGTCGAGGCGCTGGAGCGCGGGGCGGACGGCTGGGCGCTGACCCTGAGCGACGGCGCCCGCCTCGCCGCCCGGCGGCTGGTGGTCGCGACCGGGGGCAGGTCCATCCCGAAGATGGGCGCCACCGGCTTCGGCTACGACGTCGCCCGCCGCTTCGGGCTGAAGCTGACCGAGACGCGCCCCGCCCTCGTGCCGCTCACCTTCACCGGCCCGGCGCTGGAGGCCTTCGCGGGGCTCGCCGGCGTCTCCGCCCACGCGACCGTCACCTGCGGGCGGGCGGCCTTCGAGGAGGCGGTGCGCCAGCC
>CAYGUQ010000566.1:535-2924 GCA_964352995.1 uncultured Rhodobacterales bacterium | reverse complement strand
ATGCCCGCCGGCCTGCCGCCCGCCGAGGCGCCAAAGCGCGAGATCGGCGACCACCGGATCGGCCGCGCCGCGCGCGGCCTGCGCGGCGCCGTCGAAGTCGCCGGCGTCGGCGCGCTCGAAGACGGCGCGCACCGCGGCCGCGTCGCGCGCGTCCTGAGCCGGCGCCGGGGTCGGCGCCAGGGCCGGCGTTAGAACGAGAAGGGCTGCTAGAATGGGGGCGAACATGGGGCGCTCTCATGGCGGCGGCGTGTTTCGGCGCGGACGCTATCACAGCCGCGCGACGCTCTCACCCCCTTCCACAACGCAAGGGCGAGAGGTCGGCGGCCTCCCCGCCCGGGGCGCCGGTCGACGCCGCCAGTCGACGCCGCCAGTCGATGCCCCGGCCCGCTTGTGGGCGTCGCGCTCTGCCGTTAGTGTCCGCGCTTCGCAAACTCGGGGGCAAGGCATGCTGAAGGGCTCGATCACCGCGCTCGTGACGCCGATGAAGAACGGCGTCGTGGACGAGGCGGGCCTGCGCGCGCTGGTCGAATGGCAGATCGCCGAGGGCAGCCACGGCCTCGCCCCGGTCGGCACCACCGGCGAGAGCCCGACGCTCTCCCACGAGGAGCACGAGCGCGTCATCGAGATCGTGGTGGAGACTGCCGCCAGGCGCGTGCCGGTCGTCGCCGGCGCCGGCTCCAACAACACCGTCGAGGCGATCCGCTTCCTGCAGCACGCCGAGAAGGTCGGCGCCGACGCGGGGCTCGTCGTGACGCCCTACTACAACAAGCCGACGCAGGCCGGGCTGATCGCGCATTACGCCGCGCTGCACGACGCCTGCTCGCTCCCGATCATTATCTACAATATCCCCGGCCGCTCGGTGGTGGACATGACCCCCGAGACGATGGGCGCGCTCGCGAAGCTGCCGCGCATCGTCGGCGTGAAGGACGCGACCGGCGACATCGCGCGCGTCAGCAAGCAGCGCGCGAACTGCGGCAAGGACTTCATCCAGCTCTCCGGCGAGGACGCGACCGCGCTCGGCTTCAACGCCCATGGCGGCGTCGGCGCGATCTCCGTCACCTCCAACGTCGCGCCGCGGCTCTGCGCGGAGTTTCAGGAGGCGACGCTGCGCGGAGACTTCGCCGCCGCGCTGGCGCTGCAGGACCGGCTGATGCCGCTGCACGAGGCGATCTTCATCGAGCCGGGCCTTGCCGGCGCCAAGTTCGGCCTGTCGCTGCTCGGCCGCTGCGACGAGACCCCGCGCCTGCCGCTGCTCCCCGTAACGCAGCCGGCGCGCGACCGGATCAAGGCGGCGATGGTCCATGCGGGCCTGCTGAACGGCTGATGGCCCTCACCAAGGACGGGCGCCGCATCGTCGCCGAGAACCGCAAGGCGCGGCACAGCTACTTCATCGAGGACGACCTCGAGGCCGGCGTCATGCTCGAAGGCTCCGAGGTCAAGTCGCTGCGCGCCGGCGGCGCCAACATCGCCGAGAGCTACGCCAGCGTGGAGGGCGGAGAACTCTGGCTCATCAACGGCTACATCGCCCCCTTCAAGCAGGCCAAGACCTTCGGCCACGAGGAAAGAAGGCGGCGCAAGCTGCTGGTGAACAAGCGCGAACTCGCGCGGCTGGCGCAGGGCGTACAGCGCGAGGGCATGACGCTGGTGCCGCTGGAGCTCTACTTCAACCAGAAGGGCGTCGCGAAGCTGAAGCTCGGCGTCGCCAAGGGCAAGAAGATGGCCGACAAGCGCGACACCGAAAAAGCGCGCGACTGGGCGCGCGACAAGGCCCGCCTGCTGAAGGCGCGCGGATGAGCGGCGCGCCGGCGCCGGGCGCCGCCCTGTCCGGCGCTTGCGGATGAGCTGGGTCGCACCCGACGCCGAGGCTCTCTTCGACGCGCTCGACGCGACGTGGCCGCCCGTCGAGACGCGGGCGCTCGGCGGCTGGGCGCTGCGGCGCGGCGAGGGCGGCGGCCAGCGGGTATCTTCGGTCCGCGCGCTCGGCGACCCCGGCATGGGCCTCGACGACGCCGTCGCCGCCGCCGAGGCGGCGATGCGCGCGTGGGGCCAGCAGCCGCTCTTCCAGATCGAGCCGAAGGACGCGGCGCTCGACGCGATGCTGGCGGCGCGGGGCTATGGCGTGCGCTCGCCCTGCCCCTTCATGGCGTCGCCCTGCGATGCGCTCGCCGCCCTTGGCTGGGGCAGGCGGATGGTCGTGCGGGTGCGCGCGCCGCTCGCGGCGCTCGACGAGATGTGGTCCGCCGGCGGGATCGGCCCGGCGCGCCGCGCCGTGATGGCGCGCGCGGCCGGCCCGAAGGAGACGCTGGTCCTGCGCGAGGACGACCGCGTCGCCGCCGCGGCCTTCGTCGGCGCGCATCGGGGCGTCGGCGTCATGCACGCGCTGCATGTC
>CAYGUQ010000566.1:0-525 GCA_964352995.1 uncultured Rhodobacterales bacterium | reverse complement strand
CCTTCGCCGCGGAGAACGGCGCCGCGACTCTGGCCTTCCCGGTCGAGGCCGACAACGCCGGCGCGCTTGCGCTCTATCGCGGGCTCGGCATGATCGAGGTTTCGCGATACCACTATCGCGCCGCGCCGGAGGAAGCCGCGCCATGACCGACCCCGTGCGCGCGCCCACGGCCTCGGCCGAACGCCCCACAGCCCTCGACCTGCCCGCGGTCGACCCCCTCCCCGAGGACGTCGCGGCCTATTTCGCGAAATGCGAGGAGAAGCTGGGCCTCGTGCCCTGGGTGCTGCGCGCCTACGCCCATGCCCCCGCAAAGCTCCGCGCCTTCATGGAGATGTACAACGACCTCATGCTCGGCGAGAGCGGCCTGAGCAAGCTGGAGCGCGAGATGATCGCGGTGGTCGTCTCCGCCTGCAACCGCTGCTTCTACTGCCTCGTCGCACATGGCGCGGCGGTGCGGCAGCTCTCCGGCGACCCCGCGCTCGGCGAGACGCTGGCGCTCAACTGGCGCATGGCCGCGCCATGTGC
>CAYGUQ010000565.1:0-2932 GCA_964352995.1 uncultured Rhodobacterales bacterium | reverse complement strand
GTCGGGAGGCGGGCGTCCTCGGCGCGCGTCGGCGTCGCGCGCGCGCGGCGCGTCGGCCGCCCGGCGGGGTAGGGGAGGGCGTCGCCAAAGCCTGCGCGCGCCGCCATCAGCGCCTCGAACCGCTCCCAAACCGCGTCCGGCGATCGCGACTGACCGGCGCCCTGCGCGCCGTCAGGTTTCGTCGAGTGGTTCATCCGAGATCTCTCAAGCAATGCCTCTCTCATCGAACCCGGCGTCGCGCCGCCCGGCGTCGCACAGTCGATCGGCCTGCGTCTCGCCGATGGCGCTGGGCGCTGCGCATTGCTATCTGCGGGAGGTGAAGACTTTCTGGAGCAGCGACATGAGCACGACGCGCGAGGCGGTTCTCGCGGCGCTGGACGCCGTCCCGGTCCGAAACTCCGAGGGCGGCGGCGCCGTCAGCGCGGCGGCGCTTGTTCAGGGGCTCTCGGTTTCGCAGGGCGCGGTCGCGTTCGCCATCGAGGTCGATCCCCGACAGGCGGCGGCGATGGAGCCGGTCCGCGCGGCCGCGGAGGCGGCGGTGCGGGCGTTGCCGGGCGTCTCCCGGGTCTCGGCGGTGCTGACGGCGCATTCCGACGCGCCGGCCGGAAACCCGGCGCCGCCGCCGCCCTCCCTGCGCGCCGGGCCCGGCGACAAGCCGCTGCGCGCGCCGGCGCCGGCGCCATCGGGCGGGCGCATTCCCGGCGTCCGCCACATCGTCGCCGTGGCGTCCGGCAAGGGCGGCGTTGGAAAGTCCACGGTGGCGGTCAATCTCGCGCTGGCGCTCAAGGCGCAGGGCGCGCGGGTCGGCCTGCTCGACGCCGACGTCTACGGGCCGTCGCAGCCGCGCATGCTGGGCCTGACGGGCCGGCCCGAATCCGACGCCGAGAAGATGATCCTGCCGCTGCACGGCCACGGCCTCACGGTCATGTCGATGGGCTTCATGGTCGAGGAGGGTCAGTCCGTCGTCTGGCGGGGGCCGATGCTGATCTCGGCGCTGACGCAGATGCTGCATCAGGTGCGGTGGGGAACGCTGGACTACCTGGTGGTCGATCTGCCGCCGGGCACGGGCGACGTGCAGCTCACGCTCAGCCAGAAGGCGGCGGTCAGCGGAGCCGTGGTCGTCTCGACCCCGCAGGACATCGCGCTTCTGGACGCGCGCAAGGCGCTCGACATGTTCCGCAAGACCGGGACGCCGGTGCTGGGTCTGATCGAGAACATGAGCACCTACATCTGCCCAAACTGCGCGCACGAGGCGCACATCTTCGGCCATGGCGGCGCGCGGAACGAGGCGGCCCGGCTCGGCTTGCCGTTCCTCGGGGAGCTGCCGCTCGACCTCGACACGCGAATGCTCTCCGACAGCGGCGCCCCGATCGTCGCGTCCCGGCCCGGGAGCGACCAGGCGCAGCGCTTCCTCGACATCGCGCGCCGGCTGGTCGCGGCGCCGGAGCTGGCGGGCGGCTGACCGCAGTCCGCGGCGGGGAAGGCCGAGGCGGGAGCGCAGCTTGACGCCCGGCCGGGGCGCGCGTATCCACCCCGCGCGGGCTGGGTAGCTCAGCTGGTTAGAGCGCACGACTCATAATCGTGAGGTCGAGGGTTCGAGTCCCTCCCCCGCCACCACTTCCCGCATGTTCTTAAAATGTTCTTGACGGCCGTTCGGCCGCAAGGCAAGAACATGTCCGTGAAGGGGTGCTTAACCGCTTGGAAATGCGGGTTGTTGTAGTGTGAGCGGTGACTGGCCCGATGTGTGCGGGTCACCCGTCGAGTGAGAGTTGTGCCTGTCATGGCTTGGAAGCTGCGCATCGCGGTTCTGATCGGCCTGTTTGGATCGTTCATCGCGTCAGCGGGGCGTGCGGCGGTGATCGAGTCCGAGATCCGGAGCGGCGCCTCGCTTGCCCAGCGCTTTCTGGGCGGGGACGCGTCCATCGTGACGTCGGAGGCGGGCGTCGCCTGCGTCGCGGGCGCCGTAATCGACGTCGAGGCCTCACGCTACCGCGAGCCCGACGGGACCTTCACGCCGTTCGACGCCGTGACGCGCAGCCGCGCGGCCTCGCTGCAGTTCATCGCGCCGGTCGGCGGCGGGGCCGAGACGGCGCGCATTCAGCTCAAGTTCGCCGTCGGCCCCGGGCCGGCGCTGCTGCAGGTCGGAGACCGGTTCGTTCGCGACATCCGGCCATGGCTGGAGACGAGCGGCGACAGCTTCCGCATCGACGCGCCGGCGGTGCTGGCGGCGCTGCGTCAGGCGGCCGCAGGCGGGCCGGCCGCCACGCTCACCACAGTATCGCGGGACACCGGGCGCACGGTGGTCGACGCGATGCCGCGGATGTCGTTCACGGCCTACGAGGCGTGCGGCGCCGGCGCGACAGGCCTGCAGGCGAGCGCGGGGGGGGCGCCGACGCAGCTTCCGCAGCTCGTGTTCGAGGCGGAGCCGACCGACGCGACGCGCGCCACCCCGGACGAATCGCGCGTCTGCGGCGTGACCGGGGCCGACACGCGGCTTCATCGCGGCGTTCTGCGCGCGATCTCGGGCTTCACGGCGCCGACCGACCGCATCTTCGTGGAGTTCGACGCGCTGGGAGCGGTGCGGCGCCTGCACATTCCGGGTTTGCTGGACGCGCACCGCGACGGTCTGGGCTACGGCTACCAGGCCCGGCTTTCGGTATCGGCATCCTCCAACGAGCCCATGGCGGCCAACGCCGTGACCGGTTGCCTCGGCCTCGCGCCGATCGCGCTGTGCGACCTCGCCGGCGACCCGCCGCTCGCGATGTTTCCGGGGGGCGCTCCTGAGGGCGTGCGAAGCGCAGGGTTCTGTATCGGCGCGCTGACGATAGGCTCATTGCTCGACGACGCGGTCTTTCTCAGCGATTTCCTGACCGACGAGCCTGCGCCTCAACGCGGCCAGTGCGCCCAACCCGGAGAGCGCCAGCAACAGCGC
>CAYGUQ010000564.1:0-2934 GCA_964352995.1 uncultured Rhodobacterales bacterium | reverse complement strand
GCGCGGTCGCGCTCGGCGGCGCGTTCATGATGCTGGGCTGACGCGGCGAGGCCGCAGGGAGCCGGGCGATGCACGAGCTGGGGCTGTCGCGCAACATCGTCGCCATCGTCGCCGAGCACGCGGCGGGGCGGCGGGTGCGCCGGGTCCGGCTGGCGATCGGCCCGCTCGCCTGCGTCGAGCGGCGGGCGCTGGACTACTGCTTCGGCCTCGCGGCGGCGGGGACGGCGCTCGCAGGCGCCGAACTCGCGGTGGTCGAGGCCGAGGGCGACACGCTGCTGGTGCGCGACTACGAACTCGAGGAGACAGGCTGATGTGCGGAACCTGCGGCTGCGCCGATCCGGCGAGCGTGACCACGATGATCGACGGCGCCGGCGTGCGCCGCGTGCTGCGCGCCGCCCACGGCCATGCGCATGACCATGCGCACGACCACGACCACCATCATGACCACGCGACGCCCCACCTCCACGCCGCGGACGGAACCGCGATCCCGCTGGAGGTGGCGGTGCTGGCCGCCAACGATCGCATCGCCGCGCGCAACCGCGGCTGGTTCGAGGGGCGCGGCGTCACGGCGCTGAACTTCGTGAGCTCGCCCGGCGCGGGCAAGACCGCGCTGCTCGAACGCACCATCCGCGAGCTCGCCGGCGCGCGCGAGGTCACGGTGATCGAGGGCGACCAGATGACCGACAACGACGCAGCCCGCATCCGCGCCGCCGGCGCGCGCGCGATCCAGATCAACACAGGCGCCGGTTGCCATCTCGAAGCCGACATGGTTGGAGAGGCCGCGACCGCTCTCGAACCAAAGCCGGGATCGCTGATGTTCATCGAGAACGTCGGCAACCTCGTATGCCCAGCGATGTTCGACCTTGGCGAACGCATGAAGATCGTGGTGTTCTCGGTGACCGAGGGAGAGGACAAGCCGCTGAAATATCCGCACATGTTCCGCGCCGCCGGGCTTGTGCTGATCAACAAGATCGACCTCGCCCCGCATGTGGACTTTGACGAGGCCGCCTGCCGGGCCAACATCGCGGCGGTGAACCCGGCGGCGGAGGCGCTCTGCGTCTCCGCGCGCACCGGCGAGGGGATGGCCGCCTGGCTCTCGCGCCTCGCCGGGCTCGCCGACGCGCCGGCCCGGTCTTCGGGGCCGACGCCGTAACAGACGGGAAAACGCCGGTGCGCCACTCCCCCACCGAACACACGGCGCTGCTCGTGTCGCTCGACGCGGAGATGGTCGCCCGCGCCTCCGAGGCGATCTCGGGCGCCGAAGGCTACCGCCTCGCGATCTGCGCCACGCCGCACGAGGCCGTTCTGCGCCTGAACGAGGTGCAGTCGCACCTGCTGATCTGCGACGCCGACGGGCAGGAGGACATGGTCGCCTTCCGCCGGCTGTTGGACACCGCTCGCGTCTCGCACCCGCAGGTCGCGCGCATCCTGCTGGGCGGACCGGACAAGGCGGCGGCGCTGGCGCGGCTGGCGCGCGACGTCGGCGCCTATCTCTATCTCATCAAGCCCGCGCCGGCCGCGCTGCTGGCGCTGGTGGCCAAGCGCGCCCTGGAGCTGTGCGAGCTGTCGCGCCGCCACCGCCTGCTGTCGCGCGAGATGAAGATCTCGATGGACGACGGTCTGTTCGGCGAGGCGGCCGAGATGTCGGTCGAAGGCGGCTTCTCGCAGTTCGAGCGGCTGGTCTATGTCAGCCAGAAGATGGCCGATCTCGTCGCCGAGGCGCGGCAGGCGGCGGCGACCGACCTGCCGGTGCTGATCCACGGCGAGACCGGCACCGGCAAGGAGCTTCTGGCGCGCGCGATCCAGTTCAACTCGCGCCGCTTCAAGTCGCCGATGCACGTGCAGAACTGCGGGGGCGTCAGCGACGCCATGCTGCATTCCGAGCTGTTCGGCCATGTCCGCGGCGCCTTCACCGGCGCGATCTCGGACCGGCTCGGCCTGTTCCGGGGGGCCGACGGCGGCACGGTCTTTCTCGACGAGATCTCCGAGATCTCGCCGAGCTTCCAGGTCAGCCTGCTGCGCTTCCTGCAGGAGGGCGAGGTCAAGCCGCTGGGGTCCGACAAGGTCTCGCGGGCCGACGTGCGGATCATCGCGGCCTCGAACCGCTCGCTGGAGAAGATGGTCGAGGCCGGCGAGTTCCGCCGCGATCTATACTATCGGCTGAAGGGCTTCCAGCTGCGCATCCCGGCGCTGCGCGAGCGCCCCGAGGACATTCCCGTTCTTGCGCAGTTCTTCATCGAGAAACACGCGGGCGTCGTCGGCCGGCGCGTCGTCGGCATCGCCAAGGACGCTCTCGCCTCGCTCGAGGCCTACGACTATCCCGGCAACGTGCGCGAACTGGAGACCGAGATCCGGCGCATGGTCGCCATCGCCGAGAACGGCGGCTACATCACGCCGCGCCATCTCGCCCCCGACATCGCGCGGGCGCAGCTGCGCGCGCCCGATCCGGCGGGCCTCGACATGATCGACGGCCCGCTGAAGGACATGGTGGAGAAGCTCGAGCGGCGCGCAGTCGGGCGCGCCCTCGAACGGCACCGCTGGAACCAGAGCCGCGCGGCCGAGGACCTCGGCCTGTCGCGCGTCGGGCTCGCCAACAAGATCAAGCGCTATGGCCTGCAGGGCGCGCCATGACCGTCGGCGGATGACCGGAGAGAAGCAGGGGGCCACGCCGTTCCCCTTCGCGCGCTCGGGCGTGGGCAAGCGCAGGGCGCCGTTTCGCGACCTCGGCCTGACGCCGCTCTCCCGGCGCGCCGGCGACGACGGGCGCAGCCCCAAGGGCCACTGGTGCAGCCGCTGCAAGGGCGTCTGGTGGAGCTTCTTCCTTGAGACCGAATGCCCCGTCTGCCGCAATCGCCACGGCTGAGCGCCCCGGACCCGCGCGAGCCGAACTCCCGCCACCGCCGGCCGCGCACTCAGCCCTCTTCCGCGATCAGG
>CAYGUQ010000563.1:0-2937 GCA_964352995.1 uncultured Rhodobacterales bacterium | reverse complement strand
CGCGCCGCGGCGCGGACGAGCCTGCCCGTGCTGCAGACGTTCCGCGGCGCGCTGCTGGCGCTGGAGATCGTGGTGATGATCACCGGCTTCGCCATGATCGGGCTGGTACAGAGCCATGCGATCTTCGCCGGCTACACGCTGATCGTCACGGCGCTTTCCGGGCCGGTGCTGGGCGAGAAGGTCGGCTGGCGGCGCTGGACGGCGGTGTGCGTCGGCTTTCTCGGCGTGCTGATCATCCTGCGGCCGGGGGCCTCGATGTTCGACCCCGGCGCGCTGGTGGCGCTGCTCGCGACGGCGATGTTCGCCGGCTACCACCTCGCCACCCGCTACGCCAACCGCGTCGAGGGCGGCGCCATCAGCTTCTTCTACACCGGCGTCGCGGGTGCCGTGACGATGACGCTGATCGGTCCGTTCTTCTGGACGCCGATGCAGGGCTGGGACTGGGCCTGGATGGGCGCGCTCTGCGTCACGGGCATGGTCGGCCACTACCTGCTGATCAATGCGCTCGACAGCGCCGAGGCGAGCGCGGTGCAGCCCTTCGCCTATCTCCAGCTCGTCTTCGCCTCGGCGATCGGCGTCGGCGTCTTCGGCGAGGGCATGGACGCGCTGGTCGTCGTCGGCGCGGCGCTCGTCGTGGGGGCGGGGCTCTTCACGTTCTGGCGCGAGCGCGCGGCGTCGCGGCGTCCGTCGCGCTGAGCGACTTATGTTGCGTTGCACAATGGCCGGTGTTATCTACTCCGTCAAACGATAGACGGAGGCACGCCATGCTCGCGCCCAAGCGCAACGAGAACCCGCTCCAGTACTGGATCAGCCTGTTTCCGACCGCGCCGCTGTTCGGCGTGCCGTGGCGGTTCGAGGCGATGATGCCCGGCGCCCAGTTCTTCCGCCCGTCGGACGTTGTGGCTCAGATGACGCGCGCCAGCGCGCGCGAGAGCGCCGAGACGGTCGAGCGCGCTACGGAAGTCGCCGCCGCGAAGGTGCGCGAGGCCGCCGAGGTCGTCGAGCATGTCGCTGAAGAGGTGAAGCAGTCCGCCGACGCCGAGCCTGCGGCGGCGCCGGTGGCCGAGACCGCGGAGCAAACGGCCGAGGCGTTCGACGCCGCCGTCGAGACGGCGGTCGAGACCGCCGCCGAGACGGCCGCCGCGAGCGTCGCGCCCGCGACGCTGTTCGCCTCCGCGCCCGAGGCGGTCGACGACCTCAAGCAGATCAAGGGCGTAGGCCCGAAGCTTGAGGCGATGCTCAACGAGATGGGCATCTACCGCCTCGACCAGATCGCCGCGATGTCGCCCATGAACCTCGCCTGGGTCGACGAGAACCTGACGGCGTTCAAGGGCCGCCCGCTGCGCGACGACTGGGTGTCGCAGGCCAAGGCGCTGCTCTGACGCCAAGGATACCCTGCTCGCGCGCCGGGGCGGCTGCTCAGCCGGCCCGGCGCGCGGGCCCGGCGTCAGACTGCGCCGGCGATTGCGAGAAAGTCCTTCGCCTTGAGACTGGCGCCGCCGACGAGCGCGCCGTCGACACCCCGCACCGCGAGTATCTCGGCGGCGTTTTCGGGCTTCACCGAGCCGCCGTAGAGCACGCGCACGCCGATCCCCTGGATCTCGCCCAGATGCGCGCGCAGCGTTGCGCGGATATGGGCGTGCATCTCCGCGATCTCGTCGAGCGTCGGCGTCCGGCCGGTGCCGATGGCCCACACCGGCTCATAGGCGATGACGGTCGTCTCGGCGGTCGCGGTGTCGGGGGTGGAGGCGGCGAGGCTGCGTGCCACGACGTCCAGCGCCCGCCCGGCGTCGCGCTCGGCTTCGGTCTCCCCCACGCAGATCACCGCCGTCAGCCCGGCGCGCCACGCCGCCTCGGCCTTGTCGCGCACCAGGGCGTCGGTCTCGCCATGGTTGGCGCGGCGCTCGGAATGGCCGACGATGACGGCCTTGGCGCCGGCGTCGGCCAGCATTTCCGCCGCGATGTCGCCGGTATGGGCGCCGGTCGCCTTTGGATGGCAGTCCTGCCCGCCGATGACCAGCGGCGAGCCGGCCGAGCGGCTGGCGAAGACCGGCACGAGCGTCGCGGGCGGGCATAGCATGAGGTCGCAGGCGGCGCCGGCGGCGTCGTCCAGCACGTCGTCGAGTTCGGCGACGGCGGCGCGCAGCCCGTTCATCTTCCAGTTGCCGGCGATCAGCTTGCGTCGGGCCATTAGGGGGGTCTCCTCGGGAGGTGTGGCGGCCAAGGCTTGCCACGGCGCGCGGCCGATGGCCAGCCGCGCGGGCCGCCATCCGTGCGGGTTCAGCGCGCCTGCGCCAGCGCCGCGCGCGCCCAGTCGAGCGCCTCGTCGGGGTCGTCCAGCGCACTTTCGGGCAGGGACCAGTAGCCGAGCGCCACCGTCCTTCCGTCGCGCTCATAGGTGAACTGCTTCGCGCCTGCGGCCTCGAACCGCCGCGCCAGCGCATCCCGCGCCCTGACATGGACGACGCCGCGATGGATCAGCGCGAACATGGCGTCGTCCCGAAACACGCCGAGCGCGCCGAACATGCGCCGGGTGCGCACCGCGCCGAGCTGCCCGAAGAGTTCGAGCGCCAGCGCGACGTCGGCGGTCACGCGCGGCGACCGCGCGCAGGCCGCGTCACTGCTCGGCGAACTTGATCGATTCGCCGCAGCCGCAGCTTTCGACGACGTTGGGATTGCTGAACACGAAGCCGCTTTCGAGCAGCGACGTCCTGTAGTCGATCTCGGTGCCGATCAGGAACATCTGCGCCATCGGCGCGATGAGCACGCGCGCGCCGTCGACCTCGACCACCGCGTCATGGGCGCCGATCTCGGTGGCGTGCTCCATGGTGTACTCCATGCCTGCGCAGCCGCCCTTCTTGACGCCGAGCTTCAGGCCCTTGACCGCGCCGCCCTCCATCAACCCCCTGATCCGCTTGACGGCGGCGGGGGTGAGGG
>CAYGUQ010000562.1:0-2940 GCA_964352995.1 uncultured Rhodobacterales bacterium | reverse complement strand
GCGCCAGAGCCGGAGCCCGCGAGATGCTGCGCGAGGGCGCGGGCTCCGGCTCTGGCGCCGAGACCATGACCCTGCCCCTCGGCCCCGAACTCGGCCAGTGCTGCGGCGGGCGCGTGAGGCTGCGGCTGGAGCCGGGCGGCGACGCGGGCCCGATGGCCGCGGCCGAGGCGGCGGCGCGCCCGGTCGCGATGATCCACGGCGCGGGGCATGTCGGCCGGGCGCTGGCGGCGGCGCTGGCGCTGCTGCCGGTGCGGACGATGGTGCTCGACGGGCGCGAGAGCGAACTGGCGCAGGCGCCCGGCACGGTCGAGCGTCGGCTGACGGCGCTGCCCGAGGCCGAGATCGCCGCCGCCCCGGCCGGCGCCGCCCATGTCGTGACGACCCACGACCACGGGCTCGACTTCCTCATCGCGACGGCGGCGCTGGCGCGGGGGGACGCGGCCTATGTCGGGCTGATCGGCTCGGCGACAAAGCGCGCCCGATTCGAGCGCTTCGCGCGCGAGCGCGGGGTGGACCCCGCGCCCCTCGTCTGCCCGATGGGCGCGATGGCCGGCGCAGGGCTGGTCGACAAGCGCCCCGCCGTGATCGCGGCGATGATCGCGGCGGAGCTGATGGCGGCATTCGCGGCTAAGCGCGGCGGCTGAAGCCCGGCCCCGCGCGGCCGCCGGATCAGGACTTGAAGCCCTCCAGCGCGGCCTCCTTCGCGGCGCGCGCCGCGGCGGCGCCGGCGACCACGAGCGCGGTGTCGCACGGGCCGATGGCGAGGCGATAGCCGAGATCGAAGAGCTCGCGGAACCCGCGGCCCGGCAGGGTGATGGTGCCGAGCAGCGCGCCGGAGGCGGCGGCCCTGGCCTCGATCTCGGCATGGGCGGCGTTCATCTCGGCGCAGTCGAGCTCGTTCAGCCTGCCCATCGAGCCGGCGAGATCGTTCGGCCCGACGAAGCCCATGTCGACGCCCGGCGTCGCCATGATCGCGTCGAACTCGGCGACGGCCGTGACGTGCTCGATCTGCACCATCAGCAGCAGCTCGTCGGCGGCGGCCTTCTGATAGCCGGCGTCGGTTCCGTAGCCGGCGGCGCGCACGGCGCGCGCGAAGCCGCGGCGGCCGAGCGGCGGGTAACGGCAGGCGGCGGCGACCGAGGCGGCGGTTGCGGCGTCGTTGACCATCGGCACCATGAGCGACTTCGCGCCGCGGTCCAGCGCGCGCTTCAGGGTGGCGTCGTCGCCGAAGGGCACGCGCAGGATCGCCTCGCCGCCGGCGGCCTCGACGGCGCGAATCATGCCCGCAGCGCTCTCGACGCCGACGCAGCCGTGCTCGCAGTCGACGACGATCACGTCCCATCCCGCGCGCACCAGCGCCTCTGCGGCGTCGGGCGAGCCGAGCTGCGCCCAGGCGCCGCAGAGGCGCTCGCCCGCGGCGAGCCGCGCCTTCAATCGATTCCGCATCCTGTCTTCCCCTCGTCCCTCGGCGACCCGATCAGCCCGCGCCGCGCTCGGCCGGGCGGCCGCGCCGCAGCGGCGCAAGCAGCGCCCCGCAGCCGGCGAGCGCGATCCATAGCCCGATGGGGACCGCCACGTCGACGACCAGCGCCGGCGCGACCCTCAGCGTCGCGGCGGCGACGAGCCAGGCGACGACGCAGGCCAGCGTCGCGCCGACGGCGGCGAGCCGCGAGAGCCGCGCCCAGGCGGTCGCCAGCGCCAGCGCCAGCGCAAGAAACGCGGCGTGCTCGGCAAGCATCAGCGTGCGGGGCCGCGCCAGCGTCGCGCCGGAGATCAGCGCGTCGATGGCGACGGCGACGACCTCCGCCCCCGACATGACTTCGCCATGGGCGGCGCGGAACTCCGGCGCAAGGCCGGCCGCGTCGACCCCGATCACCGCGACGCGGCCGGCGACGGCGCGCTGCGCGGCGTCGGGTCCGGGCCTGGCGGCGAAGAGGTCGCTCGCCTCGACGCGCTCGACGCGCGCGGCCCCGCGCGCGAAGTCGAGAAACACGCGCCCGGCGGCGTCGGTGCGGACCCGGCGCCCGCCCACCACCACCGAAGCGACGCCGGACGCGCGGGCGATGACGGCGCCGCTGCGGCCCATCGCGGCGACCGCGGCGACGGCAAGCGACGGATGCGCGACGCCGCCGGCGAAGAACACCGTCGGCGCCCTGCGCAACACCGCGTCGACGTCCGGCGTGAGGTTGGCGGCGCCTTCGGTGGTGGCGCCGGCGCGGATCGGCTGGGCGGCCGCCGCGACGCCCTCATAGGCCGGCGTCCGCTCCGTCGGCGCGCCGACCATGGTCAGCGCGAAGGGCCCCCTGCTCTCGCTGGAGGCCGGCCGGTCGGTGACCGACGTCGCCAGCGCGCTGCGGACATGGCGCAGCGCCTCGGCGAGCGCCGCGTCGGCCGGCGGCGTCGCCGGGGGCGCCTCGCGCAAGCGGCCGTCGCCCGGGCCGCCCTCCTGCCGGGGGCGGTCGGGGTCGAGCACGTCGGGGGCCTCGAGCAGCAGGTCGAGGACGACGACCTGCGCCCCCGCCTGGGTCGCGGCCGCGACGACGCCGGCCAGCCGCTCGCGCGGCCACGGCCATGGGCCCATCTCGGCGAGGCTGCGGTCGCCGACGCCGACCACCACCGGCGCGGGACGCTCGACCGCCGCGGCGGGGCCCACGCCCTGCAGCGCGTCGAAGCCGAGCGCCTGCAGACGCTCGACCGGCCAGGGGGCTGAGATGCGCAGGAAGAACAGCGCGACGGCGATCGCGACCAGCGCGAGCCAGATCCAGCCGCCCGCGTCGCGCCCGCGGCGGGCGCGCGCCGGGCGCGCCGCCCTGCGGGCGTCGGACGCGCCCTCCCCGGCCCCTCCGTCGGGCTGCGCGGTCATCGCCCTGCGCGGCGCGAGGCGCGGACGATGGGCGCGACTGGCGTATGGTTCCTCAGCATCGCTGCCGTCCTTTCCAC
>CAYGUQ010000561.1:0-2948 GCA_964352995.1 uncultured Rhodobacterales bacterium | reverse complement strand
AACAAGACTATCGCGAAAGTCGCCCATCGCGGGGGGTGTCGCTGCAGCCGAAGAGCCTGCGATCTGATCGGCGGTCGCGTTGCGGGAAGCAGGTCGTCGATGTGTCGGAGCAATCGCGAAGGACGGCTCGCACGCTATGGCAGACATCCGCTGGTGAGGCGACAATCCTAGGCGCGGTCTTCCGGAAGGCCGCTCCATTGGTTGCGCAAGCTGACGACACGCAAGCCCGTCAAGGCAGCCGCAAGTCAAGCGTTCACAGCCGGCTCGCCCGGCAGCGCGACCGCCCGCGTCGCCGCAACCAGGCTGGCCGTGTAGGCGTTTCGCGGCGCGGCGAGAACGGCGTGGGCCGGGCCGCAGTCGACGATACGGCCGCGCCGCATGACAGCGACGTCATGGGCGAGCGCCGCCACGACGTCGAGATCGTGGCTGATGAAGAGCATGGCGAAGCCGCGGTCGGCCTGCAGGCGGGCGAGCAGAGCGACCACCAGCGCCTGGGTCGTGACGTCGAGGGAAGAGACCACCTCGTCGCAGATCAGCAGGTCGGGCTCCGAAAGCAGCGCACGAGCGATGCAAACGCGCTGACGCTGGCCGCCGCTGAGCTCATGCGGATAGCGGGAGAGATGCGGCTCTCCGAGGCCGACCTCCTCCAGAAGCGCGACGAGGCGGCGCCGCGCGGCGGGCGCGTCGCCGGTCGCTGCGATAGGCTCGAGAAGCAGGCGCTCCACGGTCAGGCGGGGATTGAGCGCGCCGAAGGGGTTTTGGAACACGATCTGGCGGCGCCCGCGGAGGCTGCGCGGCGCGCGCCAGCCGGAGGCGGCGAGGGACCGGCCAAGGATGCGCAGGTCGCCCGACACGGGGCGGACCAGGCTCACCAGTGCGCGCGCGATGCTGCTCTTACCGCTGCCGCTCTCGCCGACCAGGCCGAGGGTGCGTCCGCGCATCACGGCGAAGCTCGCGTCCTCGACCGCGACGAACGGCGCGGCCAGGCCGAGGCTGCGGCGATAGGCGATGCGGACGCCTCGCGCCTCGGCGACTGGCGCGCCGTTCGGAACCTCAGCCGGCGGCGCTGCCGAGAGCCGGCGGCGCGCCTCGATCAGCGCGCGCGTGTAGGGCTCGCGCGGGCGGGAGAGCACGTCGCGCGTCGGACCCTGTTCCACGATCCGCCCGCGGCGCATGACGGCGACAGCGTCGGCGACGGCGGCGACCACGCCGAGGTCGTGCGAGATGAACAGCATCGCCATGCCGCGCTGCGCCCTGAGACCCCGCAACAGGTCGAGGATCTGGTGCTGCACCGTCGCGTCGAGCGCCGTCGTCGCCTCGTCCGCGATCAGCAGATCCGGGTCGGCGGCGAGCGCGACGGCGAGCATCACGCGCTGCTGCTGGCCGCCGGACAGCTCGTGCGGGTAGCCGTCGAGGCGGCGCTCGGGCTCGTCGATGCCCACCTCTTCGAGAAGCGCGCGGGCGCGGGCGCGGGCGGCCACAGGCCCGAGGCCGAGATGGGCTCGCGCCGACTCCGCGATCTGGCGACCGACCGGCATGAAGGGATTGAGGCAGGCCATCGGGTCCTGAAACACGATGCCGATCCGCCGGCCGCGGACGCCGCGCATCGCCCGCTCGGGGAGCCCGGCGATGTCGCGGCCGTCAAAGACGATGCGCGCGCGCGGGTCGAGCCGCGCCGCAGGCGGCAGCAGGCCCATGACGGCGAGCGCCGTGAGCGACTTGCCGCTGCCGCTCTCGCCGACGACGCCGAGGGTGCGGCCGCGCGGGAGCGACAGCGCGACGTCCTCGACCACCGGGCGGCCGTCGAAGGCGATCGAGAGGCCCGAGATCTCGAGCAGCGCGCTCATTGCGCCGGCCTCGGGTCCACGAGGCGCTGCAGGAGGTCTGTCATGGCGTTGATCGCGACGACGGCGACGGCCAGCAGCATCATGGTCGCCTGGATAAGCGGGTAGTCGCGCCCGTGGATCGCGTTCAACGTCAGGCTCCCGACGCCCGGCAGCCCGAACAGCACCTCCATCGTCAGCGTGCCGCCGACGAGCCCTGCGAGCGCGAGCCCCGAGAGCGACAGCGTCAGCGGGGCCGCGGTCGGCAGCAGGTGAAACAGGACGATGCGCAGCGGGCTCAGGCCCTTGGCGCGCGCGGTGCGGACATGGGCGCGGGTCGTCGCCTCCTTCAGCTCTTCGTCAAGCGTCTTGACGATCTGGCCTGCGATGTCGAGGCCGATGATGAGGCTCGGCAGCCAGAGATTGCCGAGCACGGGGGTCCAACGCAGCCAGACCGAGAAGACGAGGATGCCGACGAGACCGACGCAGAAGGTCGGCGCCGCGATGGACCAGACGTTCACCGCGTTCACAAGCAGCGGGAAGGGCGAGCGCGGCCAGAGCGCCGCGCCGATCGCGAGAACCAGAGCGAGGCCGACGCCGATGGCGAAGGCGCCCGCGGCGAGCCTGAGGGTTGAGGGGATCGCACCGACGATCAGGTCGGCGACCGGCCGGGCGTAGCGCGAGGAGGTCCCGAGATCGCCCGCCGCGGCGTCGGCGACCCAGAGGCGGAGCTGGCGCCAGAGCGGGGCGTCGAGACCGAGCTCGGCGCGGAGCGCGGCCGACTGCTCGGCGGTCAGCCCGCCTTCGACGCCCTTGGCGTCAACCGCGTCGCCCGGCGCCACGCGTACGAACAGGAACACGAGCACAACGATGGCCGCGACCAGCGCGGCGCTGCGCGCGAGCGCGGCGAGGATCGTTGCGGCGCGGCTCACGCCCGCGCCTCGGCGCCGCCGCGGCGGAGCGGGTCGAGGCGCACGCGGAGACGGTCGCCGATCAGCGACAGGGCGAGGGTGAGCGCGACAAGGGCGACGAGGGGCGCGAGAACGGCGTGGGGCGCCCGCTCGGCGAAGCGGGCGGCGTCGGAGATCATCCGCCCCCAGGTCGGCTGGTCGGGCGTCGCGCCGA
>CAYGUQ010000560.1:0-2952 GCA_964352995.1 uncultured Rhodobacterales bacterium | reverse complement strand
CCGGATGTGGAACGATATGGCGGGCGTCGTCACGACGCCGCTGCCGACCGGCGAAGAGGCGCTCCGCAGCCGACGCAGATGGCGGCGTCGTGGCGCCAGATGGTCTCGCCGCGCCGATCCTGCACGCGGTCCACCAGCGTCGGCTCGATGCGCCGCCCGCCGTTGGCGAACATCGCGTAGGCGGCGACGATGTCGTAGAGCGTCGTCTCGCCGGCGCCGAGGGCGTAGGCCAGATGCTCGGGCATGTCGTCGTACACCCCGAAGCGCTCGGCGTACTGCGCGACCACGTCCATCCCGACCTCCTGCGCGAGGCGGACGGTCATCAGGTTGCGCGACAGCTCCAGACCGATGCGCATCGGCGAGGGGCCGTAGAACTTGCCGCTGGAGTTCTGCGGCTTCCACAGGCCGCCGCCGGCCTCCACGACGACCGGCGCGTCGAGGACGATCGTGGCCGGCGTGTAGCCCTGCGAGAGCGCGGCGGCGTAGACGAACGGCTTGAAGGCGGAGCCGGGCTGGCGCCGGGCCTGCGTCGCGCGGTTGAAGACGCTGCTGTCGTGGGAGAACCCGCCCTGCATGGCGAGCACGCGGCCGGTTTCGATGTCCATCGCCATGAAGGCGCCCTGAACCTCGGGGATCTGCCGCATCTCCCACCCGCCGCCCTCGCGCGCCTCCACCATCACCACGTCGCCGGCGGTCCAGACCTCAGAGGCGTCCTTCGCGCGCGGCCCGAGCTGGTCGCCGGGCAGGCGCGGGCGGCTGTCGCGGATGTCGTCGCGGGTCAGCCGCGCCGTCCCGGCCTCGCCCTCCACCGCGATGGTCGCCGCGTCGTCGGCGACGGCGAGCACCAGCGCCGGGCGCCAGCCGGGAATGTCGCGCGGCAGCGCGACCCGCGACATGGCCTCGCGCGCGGCGTCGGGGTCGGAGAGGTCGGCGTCCTCGATCCGCGCGACCGGGCCGCCGTAGCCGCCCTGGTTCTGGTCGTAGTCCTCAAGCTGGCGGCGCAGCGCAGCGGCGGCGGCCTCCTGCAGCTTGGGCTCGATGGTGGCGCGGACGGTCAGGCCGCCGGTGTAGAGCGCCTCGTCGCCCAGCTGCGCCGAAAGCTGCCGCCGAACCTCCTCGGTGAAGTGGTTCAGGCGGCCGACCGAGGCGACCTCCTGCTCGACGCCGGCGTCGAAGAGCGTGGCCAGCGGCTCGGACTGCGCGGCGAGCATCTCGATCTCGCTGATCACGCCGTTCTCGTACATCTGGCGCAGCACGTAGTCGCGCCGGCCCTCGGCGCGCTCTCGCTGTCGCACCGGGTGCAGGTCGCTCGGCGCCTTGGGCAGCGCGGCGAGATAGGCCGCCTCGCCCACCGTGAGCGCCTCCAGCGTCTTGCCGAAATAGCGCTGGGCGGCCGCCGACACGCCGTAGGCGTTCTGGCCGAGAAAGATCTCGTTGAGATAGAGTTCGAGGATGCGGTCCTTGCTCAGCGCGCGCTCGATGCGCACCGACAGGATCGCCTCCTTGATCTTGCGCTCTAGCGACTGCTCCGAGGTGAGCAGGAAGTTCTTCATCACCTGCTGGGTGATGGTGGAGGCGCCCTGAAGCCGACCGTCGCCGGAACGCATCGCCTGCACGTTGGCCACCATGGCGCGGGCGATGCCCATCGGGTCGATGCCCGCATGGCTGTAGAAATTCTTGTCCTCCGCCGAGATGAAGGCCTGCTTCACGATCTCGGGGATCTCGTCGATCGGCGTGAAGATGCGCCGCTCGCGGGCGAACTCGGCCATCAGGCGGCCCTCGCCGGAGTAGACGCGGGTCAGGGTCGCCGGCTCGTAGGCCGCGAGGCTCTCATGGTCGGGCAGGCCGCGGTCGTACATCCACACGACGAGACCGAGGCCGCAGACGGCGGCTATGGCGCCGAGGGAGAGGAGGCTGGCGAGGCCGGCTAGAAGTCTCAGCATCAGGCGCAGGCCCCGGA
Organism: uncultured Rhodobacterales bacterium; assembly: GCA_964352995.1. GTDB lineage: Bacteria > Pseudomonadota > Alphaproteobacteria > Rhodobacterales > Rhodobacteraceae > Rubrimonas. The sequence continues at coordinate 992 of CAYGUQ010000560.1, read as the reverse complement.
CAAGATGCGCGCCCCGTTGCGCGCCGGACGACCCCGCAGGATCGCGACTCGAAAACCCTACTCAGGTAGCACAGGATCGCCCGCGCGGAAAATCGGGCCGGCCGTCGCGCGCGCCCAGCGCGCCGCAGAGGCGGCCAGAGCCCTGCCGGCCCGCTCGGCCCAGGCCGGGTCCGCCAGTCGCGCGGCGTCGACGGGGTTCGAGAGATAGCCGAGCTCCACGAGCGCCGAGGGCGTCTCCGCGCCGCGCAGCACGACGAAGGCCGCCGCCCGGAGGGGGCGCGCGGGCAGAGTGGGGCCGATCTCCGCCATCCCCTCCAGCAACGCCGCGCCGAGCGCGCGCGAGCGCGCCGCGGTGCGCGGCGCGGCTATGGCCTCGAGCATCGCGGCGACGTCGGGTTCAAGCGCGGCGTAGGTCGGATCGGCCGCGTTCTCGCGCCGCGCCAGCGCCGCCGCGGCCGCGTCGCTCGCCGCCTGCGACAGGGTGTAGACGCTGGCGCCGGAAAGCGCCCGCTGGGGCGCGGCGTCGGCGTGGATCGAGATCAGCGCGTCGGCGTCGGTCGCCCGCGCCAGGGCGACGCGCGCGTCCAGCGGCACGAAGCTGTCTCCGTCGCGCGTCATGGCGACCTGCAGACCCTCCGCGCGCAGGGCCTCGGCCATCGCGCGCGCCACCCTCAGCACGACGTCCTTCTCCAGAACGCCGCCGCCGGAAGCGCCCGGGTCGGCGCCGCCATGGCCGGGATCGACGACGATCAGGGGCGCGCGCGGCGCGGCCGCGACGACCGGCCCCAGACCCTCCGGCCATCCCGCGGCCGCGGCGAAGCGGCTCCTATCCACGCGCCGGAGCCTGACGGTGAGCGTGTCGCCCGCGACGCTCGCGGCGGGCAGGGCGAGGCCGTCGAGGTCGATGACGATCCGCGAGCGGCCCGGCGCCGCGAGGCCGAGCCGCACGCCGCGCACCGGCCCCGCCGGCGGCGGCGGGGCGAGCCCGCGCC
>CAYGUQ010000559.1:0-2961 GCA_964352995.1 uncultured Rhodobacterales bacterium | reverse complement strand
CGACCCGCTGGCGGGACTGGAGCCCTCCCGGCCCGGCGAGGCGACGCCGCCCGATGCGCTCCGCGCGGATCTCTGCGCGAGGCTCTTCGGGGGACCGCCGCAGCCGGGCGTGACGCCGATCGCCTCGTTCTCCGACTACGCCTGCCCCTTCTGCCGGGTGCTGACCGAGAAGCTGGCCGACATCGCCGAGGAGCGCGGCGTCTCGGTGCGCTGGCATGAATGGCCGTTGCTCGGGCCGCGTTCCGAGGCGCTGGCGCGCGCCGCCCTCGCCGCCGCGCGGCAGAACGCCTATCCGGCGTTCCACGCCGCGCTGATGGGCTCGGCCTTCGTGCCGACCGGGGCCTATCTGCGTTCGCTGGCGGAGCGCAACGGCCTCGACCCCGAACTTCTCGTCGCCGACATGACGAGCGATGCGGTGAGCCGGCGGCTCGCAGACAGCCGCGGTCTCGCGCGGCTCTTCGGCTTCATCGGCACGCCCGCCCTCGTGGTCGGGCGCACGGTCGTTCAGGGTGCGATCGCGGAGGCGCGCCTGCGCGCGCTGATCGACCGCGAACGCGAGGAAGGCCCGCCGCCGGGCTGCGCCTGAGCGGTCAGATCGAGAAGCTGACGCCGCAGCCGCAGCTCGACGTCGCGTTGGGGTTCTCGATGGCGAAGCGGGCGCCGATCAGCTCGTCCTTGAAATCGATGACGGCGCCGGCGAGGAACGGCGCCGAGTCCGGGTCGACCAGCACGACGCCGTCGATCACGGCGTCCTCGGCGGCCGGCGCCGGCTCCAGCCCGAACTCGTACTGGAAGCCCGAGCAGCCGCCGCCCAGCACCGCCACGCGCAGCAGCCCCGGCTGGCCGTCAGCCGCGATCTCGGCGATCCGCGCCTTCGCGCGCGGCGTCACGGTGAGGGGCACGGCGAAGCCGCCGCCCGCCGCCGCGTCCGCCTTGCCGAGCGCCGAACCGGCGAGGTCCGGGGCCGCGCGTCCGGTCATGTCGTCCATGGCTGCACCCTTCGCCGCAAATAGGTTACAGCAGTCAATATAAGCGCCCGCACAGGAGCCGCAACGATGACGCGCCGCCTCGAACCCGCAGCCTGCGCAGCAAGGCCCGCCGCGAGCCGGGGGCGGCTGCACCCCGAGCCGGAAAGCGCCAATCGCACGCCGTTCCAGCGCGACCGCGACCGCATCATCCACTGCGGCGCCTTCCGGCGGCTCAAGCACAAGACGCAGGTCTTCGTCGAGCACGAGGGCGACTACTATCGCACCCGCCTCACGCACAGCCTTGAGGTGGCGCAGGTCGCCCGCACGCTGGCGCGCAGCCTCGGGCTCGACGAGGATCTCGCCGAGGCCGTGGCGCTGGCGCACGACCTCGGCCACACCCCGTTCGGCCACACCGGGGAGGACGCGCTGGCGGAGCGCATGGGCCCCTTCGGCGGGTTCGACCACAACGCCCAGGCGCTCAAGATCGTGACCTCCATCGAACTGCGCTACGCCGAGTTCGACGGCCTCAACCTCACCTGGGAGACGCTGGAGGGCATCGCGAAGCACAACGGGCCGCTGCTGCCGGGCGTCGGCGCCGACAGGAACGGGCTGCCCTACGCGATCGCCGACTACGACGCGCGCCACGACCTCGAGCTGCACACCCATGCGAGCGCGGAGGCGCAGGCGGCGGCGCTCTCCGACGACATCGCCTACAACACCCACGATCTCGACGACGGGCTGCGCGCGGGGCTGTTCACGACGCAGGAGGCGCGCGAGCTGCCGCTGGTGGGCGAGGCGTGGGCCGAGGTCGACGCGCGCTGGCCGGGGCTCGACCCGATGCGCGCGCAGTCGGAGGCGCTGCGCCGCGTCTTCGGCATGATGGTGGCCGACGTCACCGCCGAGAGCGGCGCGCGGCTGGCGCGGCTCGGCCCGGCCTGCATGGCCGACGTGCAGGCCGCGCCGGAGCCCGTCGTCGCGTTCTCGTCGGGGATGCGCGCGGCGGTCTCGGAGCTGCGGCGCTTCCTGATGGCGCGCATGTACCGCCACTGGCGCGTCGCCCGGATGCGGCGCAAGGCGGCGACGGTGGTGTCGGATCTGTTCTCGATCTTCTCCGACGAGCCGCACCTGATGCCGCCGGACTGGAGCGCCGCGGCGCGCGCCGCCGGCGGCCCGGCGGAGCGCGCCCGCGTCATCGCCGACTACATCGCCGGCATGACCGACCGCTTCGCCCTGCAGGAGCACCGCGTGCTCACCGACCCGCAGGCGCGCGCCTGAGCCTCAGCGGCCGGCGGCTTCGTCGAAGAAGCGCCACGCCCACTCGCTGATGGTCGGTCCGATCTCGTAGTACCAGTGCGTATGTCCGCGGACGACCGTGAGCGTGACGGCGTGCCCCGCATCGGCGAGGGCCTCCGCCGACGCCTTCACCACGCGCTGGGGAAAGAGATGATCCTCGGCGCCCACGAACAGCGCCAGCGGCGGCGCATCGGCGCGCGGGGCGATCGCCGCCGGCGGCAGCGCGCCGGCGTGCGCCGCCACCGCCCGCCAGGGTCCCCTGACGCGGTTGGCGTAGAGCAGCGCCAGCGCCGCGCCCGAGGAATGCCCGAACAGGTAGACGCGCGCAGGATCGAGGGACGCCCTGCGCGCGGCGTCGTTCAGCATCGCGACAAGCAGGTCCGGGCCGTCGGCGCCGGGGTCCCATCCCGGCCCCGCGGCGTCGGGCGCGAGCAGGACAAGCCCGTGGCGGTCCGCCGCGGCGCGCCACATGTCGATCATCGACAGCCCAGTCCGCTGCGCGCCGTGCAGCAGAATGACGACGGGCGCCGGGGCGGACCCGGCGACTGCGCCATACAGGCGATAGCGGCGCTCGACGCCGCCATGGCTGACCGTCGCCGAGAGCGCGCCGACGTCGCGCTCGGCGTAGGAAGGATTGCGCCCCGACGGCGCGACGTCAGGCGGATAGTCCAGCACCCGGAAGGTCGGCGGCGCGGCGTGC
>CAYGUQ010000558.1:0-2974 GCA_964352995.1 uncultured Rhodobacterales bacterium | reverse complement strand
CGCCCGGCGCGCGCCGGGCGATTCGTCTTGGTTGCGCTCAAGCCGCCTTGGCGAGGTTGCGCAGCACGTAGTGCAGCACGCCGCCATGCTCGACGTATTCGATCTCGATCTCGGTATCGATCCGGCAGAGCAGCGTGATGGTTTCGGTCGAACCGTCGGCCCGCCTGATCGTCGCCTCGACGTTCTGCCGCGGCCGCAGCGCGCCGGAGAGCCCGGCGATCGAGATCTCCTCCTCGCCGGTGAGGTTCAGCGACTTGCGGTCCTGCCCGCCAGTGAACTCCAGCGGCACAACGCCCATGCCGACGAGGTTGGAGCGGTGGATGCGCTCGAAGCTCTCGGCGATGACCGCCTTGACCCCGAGAAGCATCGTGCCCTTCGCCGCCCAGTCGCGCGAAGAACCGGTGCCGTATTCCTTGCCGGCGATCACGACGAGGTCGCGACCCTGCTCCAGCCACGCCATCGCCGCGTCGTAGATCGGCATGGTCGAGCCGTCCGGGCCTTTGGTGTAGCCGCCTTCCACGCCGTCGAGCATTTCGTTCCTGATGCGGATGTTGGCGAAGGTGCCGCGCATCATCACTTCATGGTTGCCGCGGCGGGCGCCGTAGCTGTTGAAGTCGCGCACCGGCACCTGACGGCCTTCCAGATAGGCCCCCGCCGGCGTGGTCGGCTTGAAGCTGCCGGCCGGCGAGATGTGGTCGGTCGTCACGCTGTCGGCGAGGATGGCGAGGATGCGCGCATCCTTCACGTCGCTGATCTCGCCCTTCTCCGGCCCCATCCCCTCGAAATAGGGCGGATTCTGGACGTAGGTGGAGGTCGCCGGCCAGGAATAGGTCAGCGCATCCACCGTATCGATGGCGCGCCACTTCTCGTCGCCCTTGAAGACGTCGGCGTACTTGCTCTGGAAGCTCTCGCGCGTGACGGTCTTTTCGACCAGCTCCGCCACCTCCATCTGCGTCGGCCAGATGTCTTTCAGGAAAACGTCCTTGCCGTCGGGCGTCTGGCCGATCGGCCCGCCCGCCACGTCGACGTTCATGTCGCCGGCGATGGCGTAGGCCACCACCAGCGGCGGCGAGGCGAGGTAGTTCGCGCGAACGTCGGGGTTCACGCGGCCCTCGAAGTTGCGGTTGCCCGAGAGCACCGAGCACGCCACGAGGTCGGCGTCGGCGATGGCCTTGCTGATCGGCTCGGGAAGCGGCCCGGAGTTGCCGATGCAGGTGGTGCAGCCGTAGCCGACGAGGTTGAAGCCCAGCGCGTCGAGATCCTCCGTCAGCCCCGCCGCGTCGAGATAGGCGCTGACGACCTGCGACCCCGGCGCCAGCGAGGTCTTGACCCAGGGCTTCGCCGTCAGGCCCAGCGCCCGCGCCTTCCGCGCCACCAGCCCCGCGGCGATCATCACGTAGGGATTCGACGTGTTGGTGCAGGAGGTTATCGCCGCGATCACCACCGAGCCGTCGCGAATCTCGTAGTCCGCGCCCTCGACCCTGGCGGTCTTGGCCATGGCCCCGACGCTCGGTGCGGCGGCCGCCGGCGAGCCCTCGACGGCCATCTTCTCGGCCTCGCCGGAGAGGTCGACGCCGCGGTGGTCGCCCACCACCTTGAGGAACTGCTCGGCGGCGAGGCTCAGCGGCACGCGGTCCTGCGGGCGCTTCGGGCCGGCCAGCGACGGCTCGACCGTCGTCATGTCGAGCTGGAGCGTGTCGGTGTAGACCGGGTCGTAGCCCGCGTCGCGCCAGAACCCGTTGGCCTTGGCGTAGGCCTCCACCAGCGCGATCCGGTCCTCGGCGCGGCCGGAGACCCTGAGATAGCGCAGCGTCTCGTCGTCGATCGGGAAGAAGCCGCAGGTCGCGCCGTATTCGGGCGCCATGTTGGCGATGGTCGCGCGGTCCGCCAGCGGCAGGTTGGCGAGCCCATCCCCATAGAACTCCACGAACTTTCCGACGACGCCCTTCTTGCGCAGCATCTGCGTGACGGTCAGCACGAGGTCGGTCGCGGTCACGCCCTCCTTCAGCGCGCCGTCGAGCCGGAAGCCGACGACCTCGGGGATGAGCATGGAGATCGGCTGGCCCAGCATCGCCGCCTCGGCCTCGATGCCGCCGACGCCCCAGCCCAGCACCGCCATGCCGTTGACCATCGTGGTGTGGCTGTCGGTGCCGACCAGCGTGTCGGGGTAGGCGACTTCGGCGCCGGACTGGTCCTTATCGGTCCAGACCGTCTGCGCGAGATATTCGAGGTTGACCTGGTGGCAGATGCCGGTGCCCGGCGGCACGACGCGGAAGTTGTCGAACGCGCCCTGCCCCCATTTCAGGAACTCGTAGCGCTCTCCGTTGCGCTGGTACTCGCGCTCGACGTTGAGCTGGAAGGCGCGCGGGTTGCCGAATTCGTCCACCATCACCGAGTGGTCGATGACGAGATCGACCGGGTTCAGCGGGTTGATCTTCTCCGCGTCGCCGCCGAGCTTGATGATCGCGTCGCGCATCGCGGCGAGGTCGACCACCGCCGGCACGCCCGTGAAGTCTTGCAGCAGCACGCGCGCGGGGCGATAGGCGATCTCGCGCTCGGCGCGGCCGCCGTTCGAGGCCCATTCGGCGAAGGCCTTGATGTCGTCCGTCGAAACGGTCTTGCCGTCCTCGAAGCGCAGCAGGTTCTCAAGCACGACCTTCAGCGCGGCCGGCAGCTTCGAGAAGTCGCCAAGGCCCGCCTCCGACGCGGCGGCGATGCTGTAGTAGGCGTAGGTCTTGCCGCCTACCGTCAGTTCGCGACGGGCCTTGGCGGCGTCTGTTCCTACGGTGATCGTCATGTGGGCGGGCCTCTCTGGCTGTGGCCGCGGCCTCCCGCCTCGGCGCGCCGGAAGCCGCAGGCTTCAGGCGCCGCTCGGGCCGTAGCGGCCTGCGATCTCGTTTAGCGCCTTCCGTTTGACGCAGTTTTCGCCGCGCCGCAACGCGGCCCCCCGCCGCGCTCGCCCAGCACCCGGACC
>CAYGUQ010000557.1:1440-2980 GCA_964352995.1 uncultured Rhodobacterales bacterium | reverse complement strand
CGGCGCCGACATGGCCGCGCATGTCTTCGAGACGCTGATCGAGGCGGGCGCGGAGGAGGACGGCGCCGTCCTCGCAGACGTCGGGCGCGGGGTCGTCGCCGGGACGGAAGCTGACGACGGTTCCGCGCAGCAGGCGGGCGGCGGCGGCGCTCACCTGCCCTCCTCGTACCATGCGGCGATCAGGGCGCGCTCCTGCGGCTCCAGCCAGGTGAGGTTGCCGGGCGGCATGGCGCGGCTGACGCCGGCCTGAAGGTAGACGCCGCGGGCGTGGCGCAGGATGTCCGCGTCGGTCTCCAGCATCACGCCCTTCGGCGCGGCGGCGAGCCCGTCCCAGAGCGGCTCGGCCGCGTGACACATCGCGCAGCGGCTGAGCACGACGTCCCGCACGCCCTCGAAATGCGCCGACGCCAGCAGCGGGCCGTCGACCGCCGCCGTCTCCTCGCGCGGCTCGGGGCGGAAGCCGGAGAGCCAGACGATGACGAGAAACAGCGCCGCCGTCACAGCCCAGGTCCACCAGAGCATCCCCTTGCCGGCGTGCATGGAGTTGAAGAAATGGCGGATCGTCACGCCCGACAGGAACACCAGCGCCGCGATCACCCAGTTGAACTCAGTCGCGAAGGCAAGCGGATAATGCCCTGACAGCATGAGGAAAAGAACAGGAAGTGTCAGGTAGTTGTTGTGCAGCGAGCGCTGCTTGGCCTGCGCGCCGTAGATCGCCGCCGGCGTCTCGCCCGCCCTGAGCGCGGCGACCACCTTGCGCTGGTTGGGGATGATGATGTGGGCGACGTTGGCGGCCATGATGGTGGCGGTGAAGGCCCCCAGATGCAGCAGCGCCGCGCGGCCCGTGAAGACCTGCGCGTAGCCCCAGCTCATGACCGCGAGCACGCCGAACAGCGCCAGCATGAGCCGGTTCTGGTCGGCGCCCAGCGGCGACTTGCAAAGCCGGTCGTAGAGCAGCCAGCCCAGCGCCAGCGACGCGACCGAGATCGCCGAGGCCTGCAGCGGCGTGAGGTCGGCGATCTCGGGATCGATCAGGTAGAGTTCGGCCCCGAAATAGTACATCACGACCAGCAGCGCGAAGCCCGACAGCCAGGTCGAGTACGCCTCCCACTTGAACCAGATCAGATGCTCCGGCATGTGCGGCGGCGCGATCATGTATTTCTGGATGTGGTAGAAGCCGCCGCCATGGACCTGCCATTCCTCGCCCGAGACGCCCGGCGGCAGGTCGGGCGACTTGCGCAGGCCGAGATCGAGCGCGATGAAATAGAATGACGAGCCGATCCACGCGATGCCGGTGATCACGTGCAGCCATCGCAGGCCGAAACTCAGCCACTCCCACGCCATCGCCGCTTCCATGCTCGCCCTCCGCCGCCTTCGCAGCGCAGCATGGCGCGGCCGGCGGGCTTAGGGAAGCGGGCGCGGGCGGAACTTCACAGGCGGCAGTAGACGTCGCCCGAGTTGGCCGCGTCGGGCAGCGCGGCGAGGGTCGCGTCCATTGCCGCGGCGTCGATCCATTCGCCGGCCCAGACATGGCTTCCGC
>CAYGUQ010000557.1:0-1430 GCA_964352995.1 uncultured Rhodobacterales bacterium | reverse complement strand
CGCGGCGCGGGCCAGCGCGGCGCGGCCGGCGCGGCGGGCGGCGGCGACCACCTCGAAGGAGAGCGCCGGCGGCGGCAGCGACAGGCCGGCCAGCACCTCGGCCTCGAACCCCTCCACGTCGATCTTGACGAAGGCCGGCGCGCCATGGGCGGCGATGAGGCCGTCGAGCGTGGCGGCGGGGACGGTCTCGGCGCCGCGCCAGCGCTGGTCCTCCCAGCCCGGCGCGCCCGCGGCGGCTTCGACGAAAGCGCGCGAGCGCGTGGCGACGGTGGGGTTGGCGGGGTTGAGCAGCAGCGTCGCCTCGCCTTCGTCCGGGCCCAGGGCGGCGCGCAGCACGGTCACGTCGGGGTCGCGGCCGTGCAGCAGGCGCAGGACATGGGCGAGCCTGGCCTGCGGCTCCACGGCGACGACGCGGGCGCCGAGCGCGCGGAACGCCGCGACGCGGTCGCCGACATGGGCGCCGACGTCGAAGACGAGGTCTTCGGGGCGGACGAACTCGCCGTAGATCCGGCGCAGGCCCCGCGCATGCGCCCTGTCGAGGCGATAGACGCGCAGCGAGCGCGCGACCGCGAGCCATTCCTTCATCACGCCCATGGCGGCGCTCCAGCGTCTGGGGATCAGTCGTTGCGGCGGGGGAAATGCGGCAGGGGGGCGATGGGAACGCCCTCCTCAATCAGCGCCTTCGCGTCTTCGGCGCTGGCCTCGCCCCAGACCGGGCGCGCGCCCTCTCCCTCGCCGTGGCGGGCGCGGGCCTCCTCGGCGAAGCGGGGGCCGACATAGTCGGCGGTCTTCTCGACATGGGCGCGAAGCTCGGCCAGCGCACGGGCGATCTGCGGCGGCGTGGGGCCGGACATCGCGGGGCCGGACGTCGCATGACCCGACGACGCGTGGCCCGGCGACGCATGGCTAGACGATGGCGCGCGCGCCGCTTCCGCCGGCGGCCCGGCGTCGTCGCCCCGCCCGCCGCGTCCCCGAGCGTCCGCCGAGCGCTCGCGCACCGCCGGGGCCATCAGCGCCTTCTCCACGTCCCGCACCCCGCACAGGGCGCATTCGACGAGACCCGCCGCGCGCTGCGCCTCGAAAGCGGCGCTGTCGCCGAACCAGGCCTCGAAGCCATGGCCCTCCCGGCAGCGCAGGGCGTAACGGATCATGACGGCGCGTCTCCCCTCGGCATGGGCGCGGAACGGCTCCCGCGCACCACATATATGACGCGGCGATGAATTCCATATTGCTCGTTGCGGCGCGGCCTCCGTGCTATGGCTCCGCGCGACAGGGAGGCGGCGTTGGACGAGAGCGGGAGAGAGGCCGGCATGGCGGAGCGCGCGGCGCAGGAGGCGCCGCGGATGCTGACGGCGGCCGGCGGCGCGGCCGGGGCGGGGCTCGCGCTCGGGGCCGCGGGCGCGCCGGCCGCGCTGGCCGCGGCGCTCGGG